>NZ_JBEZKW010000028.1:0-93993 GCF_040651795.1 Streptomyces sp. NPDC048361 | reverse complement strand
AACCGGTCGATCGCCTTGATCAGGCCGATCGTGCCGACCTGGATCACGTCTTCCATCTCGCCGCTGCCCCGGTTACGGAAGCGGCCGGCCGCGAATCGCACCAGCGACAGGTTCATCTCGATGAGCGTGTTGCGCGCGTACTGGTATTCAGCGGTGCCCTCTTCGAGCACCTGGAGCCGCTCGAAGAACACCTTCGACAGCTCACGGGCGTCCTTCGGCGCCACCTTCCCCGCGTCCTCGACCCAGGGAAGTTCCAGCACTCCAGGCTCCGCGGGTCGGTCCGTCGACCGGGTCGCCGTCGACCGGTCCGTCAGCTCGCCTACCGCCACATGCGTCGCTGCCATGTCGACAACCTCCCCTAACCAAAGACCGCATCCGTTAAAGGCCTCGCCTGCCCCCGATGGGCGCGCTTATGCATTCTGGTGACGGGGCCACGCTCATTGATCACCGGCTGTCGTGCGCATGCGCCCATTCCATCAGACCCTTCCGGAGCCCTGCCCGACGCGCCCTTAGCCCGACGAGCCCTGCGCGCCCAGCCCCGACGCGCCCTGCGCGCCCGACCCAGATGAACCCTGGCCTGAGCCCGTCATCAGGGGCCATCCGGGCCATCCGGGCCATCCGGGCCCAAGCTCGCGGGTCGCGAGCGCGGGTGTGGGGCTGGTGCGGAACAGTAGGGGGTGTGGCTGATGGGGTTGATGTGGATGCGATCATGCGGGAGCTGTACGGGCTGAGGCCGGACGAATTCACCGCGGCCCGGGATGCCCACGCGGCCCACGCCCGTTCGGCGGGGGACAGTGCGGCCGCCAAGCAGATCAAGGCCCTGCGTAGGCCCTCTCTCGCGGTGTGGGCCGCGGATCTCCTGGCGCGCTCCGACGCGGACCAGGCGCGGCGGCTGCTGGAGCTGGGGCAAGCCCTGCGTGAGGCGCACAGGACGTTGGCTGGCAAGGAGTTGCGGGAGTTGTCGCATCAGCGGCACGAGGTGGTCGCCGCCATGGCTCGCCGAGCCCGCGAGCTGGCCGGAGAAGCAGGCCAGCCCGTCTCCGAGGACGTCCAGCACAGCGTCGAGAAGATCCTCCACACGGTCCTTGCCGACCCGGACACGGCCCAGGCATGGGCGGCGGGTGTCCTGACCAGTGCACCACCGCCGGCCGTCGGATTCGCGGGCTTGGAACCGGCGCCCGGCGCCGCGCCCCAGCCACAGAAGAAGCGCACCCCCGCAGCAGCCCCCACGGCACAGGCGGCCCCAGCTCACGGACCTTCACAGGCGGACGTCGTAGCGGAGAAGCGGGCCCGCGCGGAGGTCGCGCGCGCCTCGCAGGCGTATCGGGAAGCCGAGGAAGAGCTCGCTTCCGCCGAGAAGGACCTGGCACAGGAACTCTCACGGCTCGAAGCGCTCGATCAGCAGATCGCGCATCTGCAGGAACAGCTCAAGACCGCACACGAGGAACGCAGCCGCCGCGCCACTGCGGCGGACGCCGCGACCCGCCGCCACCAGCAGGCCGGCCACCAGGCGCAGGCAGCCCGGACGGAAGCCGAGACCGCCCAAGCAGCGCTCGATGCTCTCCCACGCACAGGCCCCGCAGGCCGGCACCGGTAGTCCCGGCGGTGCCCGGCAGGCCCCCATCCATACTGCCGACACTCGCCAAGCGGCCGACCCTGCCCGCAACCCGTGATGCGGAAGGCCGGTGCCCGTGCCTGTGTCTCGACGCCTGGACTAGGCGGTGAGCGGGGCGACGAGTTGGGGACCGTTGTTGCGTACGTCGTTGACGGTCGTGGCAACGGGACGAGTATCGAGGTGGCCATCGGCCGGCCGGCCGAGCAGGGCGTGCAGCTCGTCAACGTCTTGGCGGTCCGGGTCGAGCCACGCGTCGTAGTGGTTCGCGGTGAGTGCGAGCGGCATACGGGGGTGGACCCGGCCTGCCGTGTCGGTGGCTTCGGTGGTGATGATGGTGCACGTGAGGAGCCAGGCGGCCGGGTCGTCGTCCTGTTGCACCGTCGGGTCGCGCCAGTACTCGTACAGTCCGGCGAGCGCCATCACCTGGTCGTCTTCCGGATGGATGAAGTACGGCTGCTTGCGGGCCTTGCCGGTGGCGGGGTCCTCGGTCTGCTGCCATTCGTAGAAGCCGTCGGCGGGCAGCAGGCAGCGGCGGCGGCTGAACGCCCTACGGAACGCTGGCTTGTCGTGGACCGTCTCCACCCGGGCGTTGATCATCCGTGCGCCAATCTTCATGTCCTTCGCCCATGACGGCACCAAGCCCCAGCGCAGGGCCCGGAGTTGTCGCTCAGCCGGCGCGGACGCGTCCGCCGTGCGCGGAGTGCGCTCCAGGACCGCCCATACGTCGTCGGTCGGGGCGACATTCCAGCTCGGGGCCAGTGCCTCCGGAGGAGGGAAGGCGGTGACCTGGAAGAGCTGGACCAGATCCTGGGGGCTGCGGGTGGAGACGTAACGGCCACACATACCTCCACTGTGCCGTGCCTCCGGCCCGTACACGACTTGTACACGAGTCGTATCGCTCGCGGCGCCGGTGCTGTGGCCGGACACCCCCTCTGACGAGTGCTGGACTGCCCCGCCCCGCACCTTGCCTCAGATTCGGCCCCTACGAGGTTGCTGGGGTGTTGGCTGCGGGAAGGCGGGCATGCGGGGACTCTGGGCCGGACGGTTCCTGTCCGGCTCGCCGACCCAACCGAAGGAGTGTGCTGTGTCGAAGGTTGAGGAGTCTGTCGAGGTCGAGGTCCCGGTACGTACCGCGTACGACCAGTGGACGCAGTTCGAGTCGTTTCCACACTTCATGGAGGGCGTGGAGCGGATCGAGCAGCGTACGGACAGGATGACGCACTGGGTGACGAAGATCGGCGGTGTCACCCGGGAGTTCGAGGCGGAGGTCACCGAGCAGATCCCGGATGAGCGGGTTGCCTGGACCACCCTGGGCGGTGAGGTCCGGCAGGCGGGTGTGGTCACGTTCCACCGCATCAGCGACACGAAGACGAAGGTGATGCTGCAGCTCGACTACGAGCCTGAGGGCCTGGCGGAGAACGCGGCGGACAAGCTCGGGATCGTCAAGCACCGGATCACCGGGGACCTGAAGCGGTTCAAGGAGTTCATCGAGGACCGCGGCCGCGAGACAGGCGCGTGGCGGGGAGAAGTCTGAACCTCGCGGTACTGGCGGTACTGCCGCTACTGGCGGTATTGGAAGGTACGACGGAGCCGGCTCGAGGCGTTGGAGCCGGCTCTTCGTCTGCCGTGAAGGCGCACGGGCAGATGCGGGCCGGGGCGCGTGGGATGACGCTGTGTACGGATGCGGCTGTACGGAGCATGCACCGCGCACACGTCCGCTGCCTCACGGCGGCTCTGCCGGCCTGGCGCGACGCCTTCATGGACGCCATTCGCGCTTGATCAACCCGAACACCCACGAGTCGGAAACCTCGCCGTTCACGATGCAGTCCTCCCGCAGCGTCCCCTCCCGCATGAATCCGATCTTCTCCAGGACCCGGGCCGATGCCACGTTGCGCGTATCGGTCTCGGCCTGCACGCGATTCAGGTCCAGTGTGTCGAACGCCCATCGCAGCAGAGCGTGTGCGGCCTCCGTCGCGTAGCCGTGGCCCCACATCGCAGGGTCGAGGACATACCCCAGTGACGCGCTGCGGTGATCGGGGTTCCATCCGGTCAGACCGCACCAACCGACGAAGGCCCCGTCAGACGCACGGTCGATGGCCACCCGCGCTCCGGTGCCTTCGTCCGCCATCGTCCGGCACATCGTGATGAACCGCCCTGCGCGGGCGGGTTCGATCCACGGCGGGGAGTCCCAGTAGCGCAGCACATAGGCGTTGCTGTGCAGCGAGAAGAGGGGATCCGCGTCGGCGTCGGTGAAGGGGCGCAGCCGCAGGCGGGCGGTGTGCAGTAGGGGGGTGGCCAAGGTCATGCGCGCCATTTTGTGTCCTCATGGGGCGGCCAGAACACCGAATATCCGATCCCGGACGGCTCTCATGACCAAGGCACCGACCTCTCGCCATAGGCCGGCTGCAGCTCAATTGGCAGGCGGTACGCCGTCGTTGTCCCCCTGGCCTGGGGCGGGTCGGTCGCAGGGGGACTTCGGACGGCACCCAGACGGGCCAACTCCGGTGCGGAAAACGGCTATTGCGAGTCGGGGGTCCAAGCCGTGACGAGGTCCAGTAGTCCGGGATAGCGGTGGTTGAGGTCATCGGCGCGTACGTGGCTGCGGCGTTCGAGGCCGTACTGCCGTTGCCGGGTGATGCCTGCCTCGCGCAAGGCCTTGAAGTGATGGGTGAGTGACGACTTGGGGCGGTCGATGCGAACCAGCCGCAGGGCCCGGGCGGCCCGCGGCAGGGCCCTGGCGGCCCCGCTGCCCCCCGCCTGGCGGATCTGGCTGGCCGCCTGGCCGGTTGCCGCCGTCTTCGTCCTGTCCAACGCGGCGACCCCGCTGTACGTGCTGTGGCAGCGCGACGTCGGCTTCTCCAAGGGCACTCTGACGGTGATCTTCGCGTTCTATATCGTCGGCCTGCTCGGATCGCTGTTGGTCTCGGGCGTGGCGTCCGACCGTGTCGGCCGCAAACCCGTCCTGCTGCCCGCCCTCGCGCTCGCATTGGTGGCATGCGGGATCTTCGCCACCGCGTCATCCGTCACCGCGCTGGTCATGGCCCGGCTCTTCACGGGCATCGCCGTCGGAGCGTTCGTCTCGGCCGGCATGGCCGCCGTCACCGACGTCGCGGGTCAGGAACGCAAGCACCGCGCCGCCCTTCTGGCCTCCTGCGCCATGGTGTTCGGTGCGGGGCTCGGCCCCTTCCTGGCCGGCGTTCTGTCGGAGACGCTGCCCGCTCCCACTGCGACGGTCTTCATTGTTGAGGCCGCCCTGCTGCTGACCGCCGTGGTGACCGTCGTACGCATGCCCCTTCCCGCGCGACGCGCCGTGGTGCCCGCCCGGGGCGGCTGGGTACGGGTCCCCGGCGTGCCGCGGGGCAACGGCGCTCAACTCTCCCTGGGCGTCGTGGTGTTCGCACCCGGCATCACAGCCACGTCGTTCGTTCTCTCGCTGGGCCCTTCCCTGCTCTCCGCACTGTTGGGGACCACCAGTCGCGTGGTCGCCGGAGCGATGGCCTTCGTCATGTTCCTCACCGCCACCGGCGTGCAGTTCGCCGTCCAGAAGCTGTCCCGCCTCGCCATCCTGACCGTGGGGGCCGCGAGCACCACGCTCAGCATGGCCACCCTCATCCTGGCCGTGCACACCTCCTCGGTTCCCGCCCTCGTCGCGTCCGCCCTGCTGGCCGGCGCAGGCCAGGGCATGGGTCAACTGGGCGGCCTCTCCCTGCTCAACTCCGCTGTTCCCTCCCAACGCCTCGCCGAGGCCAATGCCGCGCTCAACGTCGGCGGCTACGCACTGGCCGGAGTCCTGCCGGTGTCCGCGGGCTACCTCAGTGACGCGGTTGGCTTGACCAGCGGCGCCACCATCTTCGCCACCGTTCTGATGGCGTTGGCCGTCATCGGCGCCCTCATCGTGGCGGCCAACCGTCGGCACGCGACTCCGGCTGCCTGAAGTCTCGTATCGGTGCCGGGGGATGGGTGCCGGGATCGGCGCAGCGGACACCGTCGATACTTCGCACTCAAGACGCCGCTGAGGGAACTGTCCAGGACGGCACCGCTGACGTGATCAGGCCAGCCACGCGGCGATCATTCCGACCCCGCTGCCGTCTCGGGTCCCGTCTCCTCGGCCCACCGTCGACTCCAGGCGTCCAGCGGTTTCAGCGCCTCGACAAGATCCTCACCGAGCTGGGTGAGGCGGTAGCCATCGCCGTCCAGGGCGAGCAGGCGGGCGCCGGACAGTTCCTCGATCCGGGTACTGAGCACGCTGGAGGACATGCGCTCGCATCGGCGCTGCAACTCACGGAAACCGGCCGGAGCCTGACTCAGTTCCCACAGGATCCGCATCGTCCAACGCCGTCCGAGCAGGTCGAATGCGGCCATCACTGGACGACCCGATTCGGACCCCCGCACTGGCAGACCCGGACGTGGAACTCTGGCTTCCATACACACACTCCTTGCGCTTCGGTTCTCGAAGTATCATAGTGATTCGAACTTCGAAGCAGGGGGTGTCATGATGCCGCGCATCGAGCCGCTCACCCCCGACGGAAAACGCTCAACGAGACCAACCCGCAAGTCGGATGCACTCATCCCCACCCTGGAGGTTCCATGCCCAAGGGCTACTGGGTCAGCGTCTACCGCTCCATTACCGACCCTGAGAAGTTGGCTGCCTACAACAAGCTCGCTGGTCCGGCCGTCCGGCTCGGGGGTGGCCGGCTCCTCGCCCGTGGCGGTCGGGTCGCCGCATACGAGGCCGGAATCGCCGAGCGCACCATCCTGATCGAATTCGACAGCTTCGACCAAGCCGTCGCGGCCCGCGAGAGTGCGGCCTACCAGGAGGCACTGGTCGCCCTCTCCGACGGCGTCGAGCGCGACTTCCGCATTGTCGAGGGTATCGACTGACCGAGCCCAGTCGGATCTTCGCTCATCGGCGCCACCGGATCCCAAGGAAAGAGTCATGTCTGAATCTCGATGGCATCCTGGACGCCCATCGCGATCTCGTATCGATGGTGAAGGACGCCCGAGGGGCCCTGCCGGTGCCGCGTCAGTGGCCGAGCTGTTGGCGGCAGGCTTGCACGACGGACGGGTCGATGCCGGTTCCCTGTGCCCAGGAGCAGACGAATCGCGCGTCGTAGCCAGGCTTGGAGCGGGGGCGGTGAGGCTGGTGAGGCTTGGGGGAGGCGTGATGGGCGCCCGTATGGTCGTGGTCGGCGGGGCGTGGGGCGGCCCCGGGGTGTTCGCCCGTTGCCTCGTGTGGCGGCCGCTTCATGGCGGGCTGGTCGGTTGGCCTGGAGCTGGGGGCGGTCGGCCCCGGGCCTGGGCCGTAGGCCGGTTCGAGATTTCCGCGGGCCGGCACCTGTACCGGGTCGGGCCACGCCCCGGGGACCACGGTCGCGGAAAGGGCTCCCTCGGTCCCCGGAACCTTCGGCGGCGGAGCGGGGGTGGGGGCGACCGAGACGCAGCCGGTGCAGGCCAGGGTCGCCGCCATGGCGAGGAGCAGGCGCGCGGTAGGCATCAGGGGCCGATCGGGCCGGGCTGCTCCTTGGCGGCGGACAGCAGTGGGCGGCCCACCCCCCTGTCCACACCGGAGCCCGTCATGGTGATGGGCGCCCCGACAACGTCGCGTGTGTATCCATGGAAGCGGCACTTCCGGTCGCGATATGCGATCGCGGCCTGCGCGGCCGTCTTCGACGGATGGAGACGGATGACAGCCGCGTCGGCGTCGATCCGACACGGCTCCTCACCCGAAGCCCCCACTGCTGCCCAGGCGGGCGAGATGACGAGGGAGGCCGGCAGGGCGGCCCCCACCGTCATGATTCTGGCTCCTGCGCGCATCGGCACCCCTCTGGAAATCTGCCACTCGGAGGGATCTTCGTAGCGAATCGCTGCACGCCAAGTCGAGCTGGGAACAGGCCCGTTCACCCCGAAGCATGGGAACTGTGATCATCGCACCGAGGTGTCGCGTCGCGCCGGCCCGCGCAACGGCCCGGGCAGGGACGACTCGATTCGCAGGAGGGAATCTGCCGACTTCTTCGAGCTCTGCCCAGGCCCGACCACCCGTACGGTGCGCGTCTTGTGCGCCAGTTTTCCCAGGACGGCCGCCGCCCTGCTCCAGCGCGCGATAATGGCCGCATGCTCGTGGATACGGTGCGTACGCGACTCGGATCCGCCCTCTTCTCGCGCGTGGCGGGGCCGGACGGACCAGCCAACCGAGCCCGCATCCACGACACGCCCGGCCCCCGCTGGTTCGCCCCCGACTCTCCCGTGCGGACCGTGCACGGCGACGCCTCCATGTTCATAGGCGGCATCGCGGCCCTGCTCCTGCAGTCCCTGCACCCGCTGGCCATGGCCGCCGTAGCCGGTCACTCCGGCTACAAGGGCGACCCCTGGGGCCGCCTCCAGCGCACCAGCACCTTCCTCGCCGTTACCACCTTCGGCACCGAGGAGCACGCCCAGCACGCGGTGGACCAGGTGCGCGCCGTGCACGCCCGAATCCGCGGCACCGCCCCCGACGGACGTCCCTACCGCGCCGACGACCCGCACCTGCTCACCTGGGTGCACACCGCCGAGGCGTACTGCTTCCTCGGCGCCCATCAACGTTTCGGGGCCCGGCCGTTGGACGAGGCGGGATGCGATCAGTACGTCGCCGAGGTCGTGCGGGTCGCCCGTGCCCTCGGAGCCGACGAGGCACCCGCCGACCTGCCCGGGCTGCGCCGCCGCCTGGATGGCTACCGTCCCGAACTGCGCGCCACCCCGGCCGCCCGGGAGGCGGGGCGCTTCCTGCTGCTCACCCCGCCGCTGCCCTGGGCGGCCCGCCCGGCGTACGGAGTCCTCGCCGCGAACGCCGTCGGGCTGCTTCCTGGCTGGGCGCGCCGCGCGCTGCTGCTGCCGCACGTCCCGGTGGTGGAGGAGACGGTCGTACGGCTGGGAGGCCATGGGATGACCCGCGCCATTCGGTGGGCCATGCGTCCCCCCGGCTGACCGGTCGGATGTCCAGACCTGCCCGCGCTGACCAGGAGAACGACACGACCATCCACCTCTCCGCCGAGGGCTACCGTCCAACGCGGACATCTACGCCACCGCCCGTCCCGACTACCCCGCCCGGGCCGTCGAGGCCTTCGCGGCCGACGTCGGTGTCACATCCGGGCGGCGCATTCTTGAACTCGGCGCCGGGACAGGGAAGTTCACGCGTCAGATCGTCGCGCGCGGCGCCTCAGTGACCGTCGTCGAACCCGTCGAGTCCATGATCGAGCGCCTGCGTGCAGACACCCCGGACCATCGGTCAGGCACCTGGCGCCAGACCTTCGACGACCGGCCGGGATGGTCGGTGGGGGTTATCGCGCGCGTGCTCGTGTGCTGGCGGCGACCGGCGGCGAAGCCGAGCGCATGACGGACCCGGCGCGGCTGCCGGCTCGTTGCGGGGCCGGATCGGCGTCAGTGAGTACCTCGGAAGGCACTCGTCACGCCTGTCACGCCCGTTACTGCCCGTCACGCCCGTTAATCCCGCCTGACCGTCATGCGGATACTGTCTCCCGGGGCGGGGCGGGAGGCTGCCATCGATGCGGCGCTCGTCCTGGATGAGGGGCCAGAGGACATCGAGGCGACGGCGTGAGCGTGTCCGATGACGGCGCCTGTCGCGCGGTTCCTGGCGCGATGAGGTAGTCAGGAAAGGTGAGCAAGGACGCGAGCGACACCTTCGTGCAGGTCCGGGGCGCCAGTGAGAACAACCTGCGGAACATCGATGTCGACGTTCCGCGGGACGCGATGGTCGCCTTCACCGGCGTCTCCGGCTCGGGCAAGTCCTCGCTCGCGTTCGGCACGCTCTACGCCGAGGCCCAGCGCCGGTACTTCGAGTCCGTGGCACCGTACGCCCGAAGGCTGCTGCAACAGGTCGGCGCACCGCATGTGCAGGACATCACCGGACTACCACCCGCCGTCGCCCTGCAACAGCGACGCGGCTCCCCCAGCTCGCGCTCGACGGTCGGCACCCTCACCACGCTGTCCAATCTGCTGCGCATGCTGTACTCCCGCGCCGGTACCTATCCGCGCCGGGCCGCACGGCTGGAAGCCGAGTCGTTCTCACCCAACACCGCGGCCGGCGCGTGCCCGCAGTGCCACGGCCTCGGCGTCGTGCACGACGTCGCCGAGGACCTGCTCGTCCCCGACCCCTCGCTGAGCATCCGCGAGGGCGCGATCGCCGCCTGGCCGGGGGCCTGGCAGGGTGCCAACCTGCGCAGTGTCGTGAACGGTCTCGGGATCGACATCGACCGACCGTGGCGCAGGCTCAGCAAGAAGGACCGGGACTGGCTGCTGTACACCGACGAGCAGCCCTCCGTGTACATCGAGCCGGAGGAGGACCGCGTCGACTACGGCTATCAGGGCACATTCTGGAGCGCCCGCAAGCACGTCATGCACGTCCTGGCCGACTCCAAGAGCGAGAAGATGCGCGAACGGGCGCTCCGGTTCGTCAGGAGCGTGCCCTGCCCCGAGTGCCACGGCAGCGGACTGCGGCCCGAGGCGCTCGCCGTGACCTTCGCCGGACGTTCCATCGCCGAGATCAACACGCTGCCGCTCACCGAGGTCGCGGCGCTGCTGCGGCCCGTCGCGGGGCGGTCCAGAGCCGACGCCACCACGTCGACCGCCCGCTCCGGAGAGACGACCGAGGTCGCGGTCCGGATCTGCGGCGATCTGGTCGCGCGCATCGACGTACTCCTCGACCTGGGCCTCGGATACCTCGGCCTCGGACGCCGCTCGACGACCCTGTCGCCCGGCGAGGCGCAACGCCTGCGGATCGCCACCCAGCTGCGTTCAGGGCTCTTCGGCGTCGTCTACGTTCTCGACGAGCCCTCCGCGGGCCTGCACCCGGCCGACGCGGAACCGCTCCTCGACGTACTGGACCGCCTCAAAGCGGCGGGCAACTCGCTGTTCGTCGTGGAGCACGACATGGACGTCGTACGGAGGGCGGACTGGATCGTCGACATCGGGCCCGGCGCGGGCGTGGGCGGCGGACGCGTGCTGTACAGCGGCCCGGTCGCCGGGCTTGAGCGGGTCGGTGAGTCGGCCACGGGCCAGTACCTGTTCGGGTCCGCCCAGCCGCTCGACCATCGCCCGCGCACACCGAACGGCTGGCTGCGCCTGCGCGGCGTATCCCGGCACAATCTGCGCGATGTGACCGTCGACGTGCCGCTCTGCGTGCTGACGGCTGTGACGGGCGTGTCCGGTTCCGGAAAGTCGACGCTGGTGACGCAGGTACTCGCCGAGGTCGTCCGCGGCCACCTCGGACTCGTATCCGAGGATGCGCGGGATTCGCGGGATCCGCGGGAGCCCGGGGCGCCCGGCGAGGCGCAGCTGCAGGTCGACATCGAGGACGCGTCGGGACTGGAGTCGTTCGACCGGCTGGTCCTGGTCGACCAGCGGCCCATCGGCCGCACACCCCGGTCCAACCTGGCGACGTACACGGGCATGTTCGACGCGGTGCGCAAGCTGTACGCGGCGACGGACGAGGCCAGGGCGCGTGGTTACTCGGCCGGCCGGTTCTCCTTCAACGTGCCCGAAGGCCGGTGCGAGACCTGCCAGGGCGAAGGCTTCGTCGCCGTGGAGCTGCTGTTCCTGCCCGGTACGTACGCGCCGTGCCCGACCTGCAAGGGCGCCCGGTACAACGCCGAAACGCTGGACGTCACCTACCGCGGCAAGAACATCGCGGACGTGTTGGCGCTCTCCGTCGATGCCGCCGCCACGTTCCTGTCCGCCGTCCCGGCCGCCTCCCGCAGTCTGGAGACGCTGCGCGAGGTGGGCCTGGGGTACCTGCGTCTCGGACAGCCCGCCACAGAGCTCAGCGGCGGTGAGGCGCAACGCATCAAACTGGCCACCGAGTTGCAGCGAGCCCGCCGCGGGCACGCGCTCTACCTGCTCGACGAGCCGACGGCGGGGCTGCATCCCTCGGACATCGCGCTGCTGCTGCGACAACTGCACCGGCTCGTCGACGCCGGCAACACGGTCGTCCTCGTCGAACACGACCTGGACACGATCGCCACCGCCGACTGGGTCATCGACCTCGGACCGGGCGGTGGCGACGCCGGCGGGCGGGTGGTCGCGGCAGGCCCGCCGGTCAAGGTGGCAAAGGCCCGCCGCAGCGCCACCGCGCCCTATCTCGCGGCCCGCCTCGCGCGCTCCTGACGACGGGGTGGGTGGATGGGGCGACGGGATGGGGCGAGGGGGCGACCGATCCCGTTCTCGTGGACAGGCCCGCATAGAGCAGTGGTCTGCCCACGACCCTGCGGTACGAGAGGAGTTGAGCTACAGCGGAGCCGTCACGAGGGCGCAGTGGACGGGGGTGGCGCGGGCGGGGTCGAGGGCGTTCAGGACCAGTTGGTGGACGTTCGGGTCGTACGGGCTGCCCAGGTGGCCGGTGAGTTCTAGCAGGCACACGCTCTGGAGCAGGATGTTGTGGACGGTGGCGCCGGGTCCGGCGGTGAGGAACTGGTGCGTATACGGGGTGACGACCTCGTCAACCTTGGTGACGATGTTGGTGTAGGTCACGCCGGGTTCGGTGTCGCCCTTTGCGTAGAGCTGCCGCAGCACCTGGGAGCCGACGGTCTGTTCCTTGGCGGCGGGGCTGTCCAGGCCGAGCGGCTTGCCGGCGCGTCCCGCCACGTCCAGGACGGTGTCGGCGAGGTGGGCCAGGCCGAGCACGGTGGTGCCGTGGCTGCTGGGGTTGATGCCGACCAGTTGGTGAACCTTGGCGGCGCCGCCGTCGAAGCGCAGGTACCACTGGGGCATGAGTCCGCCGCCCTGGGAGTGGCCCACGAGGTCGACCTTCTTCGCGCCGGTGGCGGCGAGCACCTTGTCGACGTAGACGGCCAGTTGACGCGCCGAGTCATGGATGGGGCCGACGGCCTTCATCGGGGCATGCGGTTTGGTCTCGCCGTAGTTGAGGGCGAAGACGCAGTAGCCGGCGTTTTTGAGCAGCGGCGCGAGTCCGCTCCAGTTGTCGTAGGCGTTCTCGAAGGTGCCGTGGACCAGAACGACCGGGTAGGGGTGGGCGGCGGCCGGCCTGCAGCCGAAGTCGTTGGCCCCCGCCGGGGAGCGTTCGGGGTCGGACAGTGAGCCGAGCAGGGCCGCGCCGAAGGTGACGGCCCCCAGCCTGACGAGTGGCGCGGCCGGCCGCGTCGGGGACGCTCCGCCGGCGGTGTCCCGTGGTGTGGAGGTCGCTGCGGAAGCGGCGGGGACGAGGGCGGTCAGGCAGACCGCCGAAGCCAGGGCAGCGCATGCGGCTTTGAGGAATCGGCGCACGGAGGTGCGCACCTCCTGGTGAGGCGTCGAAGTGGGTGGGGAGAGGCCCCAGCTTCGACACCATCCGTGGTGCGCTCACGCGCGGCGCGCCACACATTCACCCGGTCGGTTCATGCGCGGTCACCCGGTCGGCTCACGCACGTTCGGGCCGGTGCTCCAGGTCAGTGACCCGGTCCCACTGAGCTCCGGCATCGAGGAGTTCGGGCACATGGTGGTGGCACGGCTGCGACGGGCCGCCGACCGCTACCCGCACGACGACCGGCTCGCCGCCCTGCTCGCCGAACTGCACGTCGGCAGCGAGGAGTTCCGGCACCTTTGGGAGACCCGGCCGGTCCACGCGCCCGGCCACCGCGTCAGGACCGTCGACCGTCCGACGGCAGGCAGTGTTCGGCTGAAGTGCGACATTCTCCTGGTCCCCGCGGACGACCAGGAAGTCGCCTGATCACGGGCTCCCCGGGCTCCCCGGGCTCCCCATCGGCCCGCACCCTGCGCAGGCTGTTCGCGACACTGTAGGGCCTGCCCCTGGGAACCGGGTCACTCAACTACCATCGCGGGACGGTGACTTGACGGGCTGTGGAGTTCTGCGCATCGGCCGCCCGGGGCGCCGCGGCACGGGATCAGCTCCCGGTGCGCCACTGGTGTCCGGGCAGGAAGCGCACGTCGTACCGTTGCGGCACGGCGGCGAACTTGTGCGGTCCGGGCACATATGGCTCAGGCGGGAGGCCGAGTTCCTCGGTCGGGGCGCCGAGGTTCTCGAAGAACCGCTCGAAGGTGCCGCCAGGGCCGGCAGCCACGCCGACGACCCGGCTGTGGTGGCGTTCGATGCGGTACGCGTGCGGGCAGTTCTTCGGCACGAATCCGAAGTCGCCGACCGTGAGCAGCCTTTCGTGCTGCTCGCCCTCCAGGTCCTCGACGAACAGCCGTACCGCGCCGTCGGTGATGTAGAAGACCTCGTACGTGTCCGAGTGGAGATGGGCCGGGATCACGTCGCCCTTGGGGCCCTCGACGGTGAAGAAGTTGAAGGTGTTCTCGGTCTGCTCGCCGCCCGCGTAGACGGTGACCAGATCGGTGAAGAGGTGGGCGCGGTCTCCCATGCCCCTCTCGATGAAGTACGGCTTTCCGGGCTCGGCCGGGATGTGCGACCGCGGGCGGATGGGACGGGCGAACTCCATGGTCATGGGTACCTCCGGAACGACGAATCGACAAGTGTCAGGCTACCTGACATTGCGCCGATGATCGTGTGAGAGCACCCCGCGTGGTCGGTATGCTCGGAGCCCCGTCTCGTGAGGAACCATGAGCACCACCCCCGCACGCAACCTGCCCCAGCTGCTCGCCGAGACCAAACGCTGGTTTGACGACGCGTTGCTGGCCAGCATGCGGGCCGCCGGTGAGCGGCCGGTCAGCATCGGGCAGGCGGCCGTTTTCGCCGCCCTCGACGACGACGGCACGACGGTCTCGGAGCTCGCTCGCCGGATGAACGTCACCCGGCAGACCGCCCACCAGGCTGTTCATGCCCTGATCGGCATGGGGCTGCTGGAGCAGGTACCCGATCCTGCTTCCGCCCGCAGCCGCCTGATCCGACCCACTGCCGAGGGCGCTCGCGTGCACCGACGGGCCCAGGACACCCTCGCCGTCATTGAACGCATCCTGGCGGAACGCATCGGCGCCGAGACTGTCGGCGTCCTGCGCGATGCGTTGACCATTCCGCTTGGGGAGCCCCCGCTGGTGAAAGCTCCCTGAGCGGCAATCGGCCCGCAGCCGGGCGGGGACGGCCCGATGAAAGTCGCCGATGAAGGTCGTTCCGTCGGTCAGCGTCGTCTCAAGGAGCGTTCATCGCGACGGTGATAACCCCGTCCAATGACGGGCTCGCCGTGGCGATGGCGATGGCGATGGCGATTACGGGCCGTGCGTGTTCACGCCGGGCGGGCGAGTTCCTGAAGTTCCAGCAACCCCATCGCGCCCACGAACTCGATGCGGCTCATACCCTGGCCCAGCGCTTGACTCGGCCGCGGAGCAAGCCCTTTTCCCAGTTTGTCGCATTCTGCCGTCGCGGTCTCGGCAAGCCACGTCACCCGGTCGGGACTCCAGTCCTGGCGGAGACCCTCGATCGTGGCTGTCAGCCTAGGGATTCCCCAGGCGATGAAGGAGAATTGATGGGTTCTCGTGGAGACCTCGATTTGCCGCCTGACACCCCAAGAGCTATCACGCACAGCGGAGATGACGGGCAGAAAGAGGCTGAACCGGCCGGTGGCGCGGTTGGCGAAATGTGAGCAGAAGACGAGCCGGTAGTTCGTCACATACAGCTTCCCGCCGATCGCCTCCGATCCTTGCATGCCGACCATCCACATCAACTGATCGCGGGAGAAACGGGTCAGCCCAGCCTCGGAAACGTTCACGACGGCGTTCGCCTTCTTGGTCAGCTGCACGACCTCGCCCGGTAGAAGGTCGTCCACGCGCAGTGCCATACCCACAGTTCCCCCCGCCCGCCTGCCGCCCCGAACTCGCCGCACATGCGGCTCGCAGCCCACATCCTGCCGCCTGGGGCCCGCGACCATCAACCAATTCCTGTCGGCAAACGGGACGCGTGGATCTACTCGACGAGGCGACGGCGGCCGGGGCTGCCGACGGACCAACTGCCAGGGCTGGGGCAGGGCGCCGGCCGCCGGGCCCGGTCGGCGTCGAGGGCGTCGGAGCGGCACTGGCCGCCGCGGCGCGGGAGGCCGACGACCTGCTGCTGGTCTACTACGCGGGCCACAGCCTGCTCGACCACCGGGGACGGCTGCACCTCGCGCTGACGAACACCGACCCCACCCCCGAGACGCTGGGTTTCAGCGCGGTCCCGCTGGAGTTGGTCCTCGGCCTGTTGGCCCAGGCCCGGGCCCTGAGGGGCACGCACTCCCTGGTCTTCTGACCCCACTCAGTCGCTGTGCGTGTTCGGCCGCGACACCGCCGCGACGCGTGGAATTACGGACCTGGCAGCGGCGTTGTTGCACCTATGAGCGATGCATTCCCCCGTGTCGTGCGCCGCCCGTCCAGCGATGCCGCGCATACGCGTCTTACGGCCGACCGTGCCGAAACCCTCGCCAGGGTGGCTGCGCTCAACCGCGAATTCGACGGGATCGTCGCGGCGAACGCCCTGGTCGCCGTCGACGACGAGCACGACCCCGAAGGGGGCAGTACCGCATTCGAGCGGGCCCATGTGGCCGCCCTGCTGGACCGGGCACGCGCACACGTGGAAGAAGTGGACCAGGCGTTGGAACGGCTCGAACGAGGACAGTACGGAGTGTGCGAAGGCTGCGGCGAGGCCATTCCGCCCGAGCGCCTGGAGATCCGTCCCGCCGCCACCACCTGCGTGCGCTGCGCCCGATCAGGACCGCGACGGCCGCGCCCGTAGGACCGCAGGTGCCGGCCCCACACGGTGTGCTCGTGATGCGCAGAGACGGGCGCGCTTCTTGCCCTCTTACGTGTGGGGGAAGCGGGCGGCGAGGAGAGCGCGGTCGTCGGGGAAGACGGCGTCGGGCTGGTGGTTGAGGAAGCGGTCGCACAGGTCGGCGAGGTCGAGGCCGACGGCGGTGCGAGCGGACGCGGTCAGCCGTTCCAGGCCGTCCGTGATGACTTCCCGGCGGCGTTCGATCAGGCCGTCGGTGTAGAGGAGGAGAGTGTCGTCCTCGGCGAGCGTGTGGGTGGCCTGACGGTAGGCGAACCCGCGGATGGGCCCCAGAGGAGGATTGACAGCCTGATCGAGGTAGGTGCTGGTGCCGTCGGCGTGAATGAGCAACGGGGGCGGGTGCCCGGCGGCGGCGTAGGTCAGCACGCGGGTGGGCCGATGGAAGATGAGATAGCACGCGGTAGCCATACCGTCGGGATGGTAACGGCCCAGGAACGCGTTGAGTTCGTCGAGAACCCTGACGGGCAGTGCACCGCAGTTCGGGACGATGCTGCGCAGTGCGGCGATGATCTGCGCCATGACGGAGGCCTCACGCAGCCCGTGGCCCGCGACATCGCCGATGGTCAGACCGATGTGTTCAGCGTCGATGTCGTAGACGTCGTACCAGTCGCCGCCGACGGAGAGGAGATCGCTGCCCGGGGCGTAGCACGTGGCGGTTTCCAGTCCGGCGATGCTCGGCAGATGGGGCAGCAGGCTCATCTGAAGGTGTTCGGAGACCTGGTGCTCGTGCTCGTGCAGACCCGCACGACGCAGCGCCTGAGCGATCTGCTGAGCCACGGCTGTGGCGTGTTCCGGAGCGGTCCCTTGGCCGGCGCCATGGATGGCCAGCCGGCCGAGGCGCACGCCGTCCGCTTCCAGTGGCAGGGAGAGTTCCAGAGGTTCTGCACCGGCCGTGGAGGCCGTCACGGCCGTCGAGCCCGGGGAGGCTGGTGAGGCCGGAGAGGCGATGGAGGCGGGGAGGTCCAGGTCCGTCCAGCCCGCGGCGGCCCGGGGGCGGTCGCCCGGTTCCAGGGGCGGCACCACCAGCGTGGAGTGCAGGAGAAGGCGTACTTCCGCGGCGCCCAGCGCGGCAGGTGCGGTGTCCTGTACCGCCCGGCAGACCTGGGTGACGGTGACCGCGGCGGCGAGCGCGGCGGTCAGCGCGTAGAGGTGTTGCAGACGGGCGCGGGCCGCTTGCTCGGCAGCCAGCAGGCGGGCGCGCTCGGTCTCCAGGGACCGGCGGAAAGCGACCTCCCGGTTGAGAGCGGCCACTTGCTGGCTGAGTACGACGAACTGGTCAGCCCCCTCCAGCGGGTTCATGTGCAGTTGGGCAGCCGGGATGGGGCCGTCCCACCACTGCGCCCGTGCACCATGACAGCGAAAACGCCGCAGCCGGCCATCGGCGTCCTTGATGGCCAGGGCGCCGGGCACCGGGGTGCCGCTGCGCAGCCACGCGGCCAGGTGTGTGCGCAGCAGCGGAGCGTCCGCACTTTCCACATCGAAGAGAAGGGCGCCCGGTACGAGGCGGCTGTCACAGCGGGCGGCTGCTGGATTCGCCGCCAGGATGCGGCCGTCGGCCCCGCACAGCAGCACCGGGTGGGGCAGAAGTTTGGCGATGGCCCCGAAGAGGGCGAGAGTCACGGGAGGATGGACGGATCGCCGAAGTACTCACGGCCTGTGGCGGTGTCCATGTCGGGGACCAGGTGCACCACGACGCGGCAGCCGGCATCGCCTCGTGCGATGGTCTGCTCGAGTTCGACGCGTGCATAGCCCAGGTTGCGGGCCGCGATGGTGCCAAAAACATTGGACGTCATCATGCACATCGACTCCCGGCCCGCCACCTTCTCCGCGAACGGGCACGCCCGGTTGCCGAGTACGATCTTCGTCGCGTCGTGTTCGATCACGTAGAAGTCGCCGTTGATGCGGCGCTTGAGGTCGACCAGGGCCGCGGCCACCTGCTCACTGGTGAGCCGGTCCACCCCGAGGGCCTTGAGGTACATGTCGTCGATCTGGCTGCCGACGGCCTGGCCGACGACGCTGATATAGCCCGATGCCTCGTCCAGGCCGATCACCGACTCCAGCGACGTCGCAAGCTCCCGGACCAGCGTCCTCAGGAACACATCACGATCCAGCGCGATATCCACGTCCCGAATGTGCTCCATGTCTACTCCCTCACTGATGTGCCACCTGAAGACGCGGCAATGCGGCTTCCGCAGCCCGTCGTCGCTTCTGACGCCAGCAGTCTGCCAGTACCCGTTCGTTCACCGCGCTGGGAGGACGGACAACGGCTGGAGCGGGTGGCGAACGGGAGCATAGTCGAGCAAGGGAGCGTGGAAACGACGTTCCGCTGGGGGGCTTTCCCGAGCCAGACCCCTTTGCCAAATCCTTGCGCGGAACCCCTGTGTGCGCCCTCGGCTGCGAGGGTGAAGGCTTGCGATGGAGAGTTCCCGACCGCGTTTGCCACCGGAGTACGTCACGATGCGTCTGCCCCCGTCTCACGCTTACCTGTCCGTGGGCGTGGGCGTGGGCGTGGGTCTGGGCGTGGGCGTGGGCGTGGCCAAGGCCATGGGCTTGGCCTTGGCCTTGACGCCGCACGGTGCGTGCTGAGCTCTGCGACTTCGGTATGGCGTCTGGCGTCTGGCGTCTGGCGTTTGGCGTCCGAGCAAGCAACTACCGTTTCTGCCAGGGACCGTGGCGCCCGCCGACTTCGCAGGGCACCACCCCGCCTGCGCGCGGAGGCCGCTATCGTGCAGTCTGATCAGGCAGGGCGGCCCGGTCGCCCCCCCGGGGCTGGAGAAGTGGAGGACAAGCATGGGCTGCCCATCTGGCGCGGACGGTTTCCCTGCCGATCCGTCACGTGCCGCGACGCTGAGGATCAACAACTCGCCTGGCGAATCCGGGCTGGAGGCGATCGGGGAGATCAGCTTGACCACGCGAGATGTCTGGCGACAAGCGCTGGAACAATTGCTTGAGCAGCGCGCGAATGTGCTCCATGTAGATCTGTCCCGGGTGGGTTTCGTGGACGTGGCCGGGGTGACCGACCTGGCGGTCGCGGCTCAGCGACTGCCGGCGGGACACCGGATCGTGCTCCATGGGCCACCGGCACGGCTCCCGCGCATCCTTGCGCTCTTCTGGCCCGAACTCTCCACGATTGAGATGGCCGCGTCATGAGAACAGCCGCCGCACGCGAGCCATTTGTGCACCCCGCGCTCTTCTACTTCGACACGGCTCAATACATCTCCGGTACGGTGCCCTTCCTGCTGGAGGGACTGGAGGCCGGGGAGCCCGCCGCCGTGGCCGCCCCGCCGGACCGGTTGGAACTGATCCGGGAGGGGTTGGGCCAACGAGCGGCGGAGGTCCGCTTCGTGGACATGACCCAGGCCGGCCGCAATCCCGGGCGCATCATCCCCAGCGTGCTGCGTAAATTCGCCGATGCCCAGATGACCGCCGACCGGGTCCGTATCATCGGTGAACCGATCTGGCTCGGCCGTTCCGCCATCGAGTACCCGGCGTGCGTCCAGCACGAGGCGCTGATCAACGCTGCTTTCGCCGGGCGGCGGGTGACCATCCTGTGCCCCTACGACGCGGCCCGGCTCGATCGGGAAACCCTTACCGATGCCCTGGCGACCCACCCGATCGTGATCGACGCGGAGGGTGAGTCCGTATCCGCCGCCTACAACCCGGATGAGGTCGTAGCCCGCTACAACGAGCCCCTGACCGCCCCTCTCGACGCCGCGGCATACGCCTTCGCCGCCCAGACCCTCCCCGACGCCCGCTACTTCGCCGCATCCCACGCGCGGACTCTGGGCGCGTCGGGAGTGAGCCTGGGAGATGTGGAACTCGTGGTGGCGGAGCTGACCACCAACAGCGTTGTCCACGGCTTCGGTTCAGGGGAGCTGAGGATCTGGGGGGACCAGGGCAGAATCGTCTGCGAGGTCCATGACGCCGGCCGGCTGTCCGACCCCCTGGCAGGCCGACGCCCGCCGAACCCCCGGCAGCCCGGTGGCCGGGGGTTGCTCCTCGTCCACCAGCTCGCCGATCTCGTCCGTCATCACAGTGGTGACGACGGAACTACGATTCGCTGCTACATGCCGCTTTGAAGTCGGCGGGTTCGCGTGCGGGTGCGGGTGCGGGTGCGGGACGGTGGCGGAGCCGGGGCCGCCGGCGTCGGGCGGACCCGCGTAGGGACCACCACACTCGGCACGCCAAACCCATCGAAGGTGGGCGGCGCGGCAGCAGTTGCGGCTGTGGTCCTGTGGGTGGGGGCGCCGGCTGTCGTTGGCCCAAGTTGGCCGGAAGCAATGGGACGGCACTCGCCGAGGAGCATCGGGCGTCGGGCCGGGCACTCCTTCGCGACCTGCGTCAGGATCGAATGGTGAGCCACGCGCCGAGACCGCTGCATCCGCGCGCGTCATACGTGGTGCTGCGGTAACCGGCCGGGATGGGGGAGTAGGGGCAGGTCCAGATGCCGTTGCGCACCAACTGGTGGTACCAACCTCCCACTCCGCTACAGCCGTTGCGGTCGTAGTTGGTGATGACGTACCCCGACACGATCGGCGACCCCGAGCACGTCCATATGCCGTCACGGACCGGCTGCTGCAGCCAGGCCCCCGCGCCGTTGCACCCGCTGATGTTGAACATCGTGATGACGTACCCGGGCGGAACAGGCACCCCGGGGCAGGTCCATCCCCCCACCGCAGCGGTCCGCATGCCGCTGTCCACTGCTCCTGCCGTCCCTGCGCCTGCGCCGGTGACGACCGCCGCCAGCAACGCGACCGCTCCCGCCAACGCAGCGATCCTGCCGCGGAACATTCCTGTCACGGAACGGCTCCCTCTGCCTCCGACTTGACCCTTCACGCACACCAGTCCTCTCGTCTCGGTTTCGCCCAGTTGTCGCGACCCACGCCGTTTTCAGGCTGTGCCAGCCAGTCGCCTCGTCATGCCATCTAGGCGTCGAGAGCAGAACCTAGACGGCCATACGTGTGGGCGGGTACTGGCGGGGGCTGGGTTCCGGCCACTGGCAGTGCCGGCACCGGGGCGGCTGCATTCAACTCGGCCGCCGGTCACGCAGGCCCGTACCGTCAAGCATTCAGCAGCGTCGAGACGAGACCGCGGGTCCGCTCCGGCGTGAGGGAAAGGCCAGTGAACACTGCCTGGTAGTAGAGCGGGGTGAGCGGCGCGTCAGTGGTTGAAGCGTAGGACCCCGGTGTTGGTGTCTCAGTCACTGCGCACTGTGCACCTCGCAGGGTGGTGAGAAATTATGGAGGACCGGACTCGTCCAGCGTGGCCAGGCCGTCTTCCCAGCGACGGCGCCGCTGGTCCACACTCTGTTCCCACCAGGCGGTGCCACGCTCCCCGAGAGCGACCTTCGCACGTTGTACGCGTCCACGGGCGACCCGTACGGCCTCCTGGTCCTCCTCCGACAGGGCTGATCGCACGGCACGCCGGGCGGCCATGAGGTGGACGCGCAACCGGGCCGCGATGTCCTCAGGGAGCATCGGGTCGGTCGCCCGCCACTTGCGTCCGTCGATGCTGACGTAGTGCCCGTCAGGAGTGTGGTCGAGTTCCCTTTTCGAGGCCATGGAGCCGATTTTCCCTGGCCGGGCTGTAACCCACCCGTCGAGAAGGGCTACGGAGTGGCGGAAATCCTCACGATCCGACCGCGTCGTCGACGTCCTGCCTGCCAGCCTGCCTGCCTGGCCATGAGGCCGACACCTTTGCCGCATGGCTCACCGCGCATCCCGGCGTCGAGGTCATGTGCAGGGACGTGCCACGCTTACAGCAAAAGCGATCAAGGAAGCCGCGCCGGACGCCCTGGCGGTGGCAGATCACCGGCGGACCCTCGGCGCGGACGTCGAGGAGAATACCTGTCATCAACACCGCTCCTGCCTGCGGAAACGTGCCGAGGAGGAGACCGCTGCGCTCGGCCGTGGAGCCGGCCGCCGAGTTGCCGCCCGCCGAACTCCAGATCATCGAGCGGACCAGGCAGCGTCACGCCGACATCCGACGCCTCGTGAACGCCGGCCGGACCTTCAGTGCCATCGACCGTCGTCTCCACTTGGACCGTAAGGCCGTGCGCCGCTTCCGCGACACCGACCGCGCCATCCTCCTCGCCTCCGCCCGCGGCCGCAGCCCCGTCGCGTCCTCGCCCCGTTCATGGCATAGGCCATCGCATGCTTCGCCGACACCGGTGGCAGCGGCACCGTCCACCGCCAGGCGTTGCTCACCCTCGTATGCGCACGCATCTGCTGGCGCCGGCCCAAGAACCGCCGTTTGAGACGCCGCTGCGACAACAGCCGCTTACAGCGAAATCTTCCGTTCATCGGCCTTGAGCCCGCGGAGTGTCCAAAGTCCGTACAGAGCGAGCAGGGGTTTGGCGACGATCCACTCGCCAGGTCGGTAGACATCCGTACGCACGAGCTTCTCAGCCAGATCAGCGCGCTGTCGCCGCAAGTACGCGCGCGCTTTGAGCGCGTGAACCGGCTGGGAGGCGATCTCGATGCGATCGACGTCCTCAAGCAATGGGATGGCGCTCGTGATGTTCTCCCATGTCGTCGCACTTTGGTCTGCCTGCGGCATCGGGCAGCGTAAGCACCAGCCCCCACTCGGACGACGACGCATTCTGTTGCGAGTTCTTACAACCCACGCCTGTGGCTCGACATCATGACCCCAGATCATGCCGGCGCATGGACTGCTGCGAACACCAATCCTGCGCTGCCACGCGCTCTCGACCCAACTTCCTGCTGCAGCACCACTTGGCCGCATTCCAGCCCCGCGAACTCGAGCCATGCCCATCACCGGCCCCGACGTCGCCCGCCCCGGCTGTCGCCGTGATCGCTAGGGTGTCCCCATGTTTCTTCACCGGGGGAGGGTGCGCCTCGCGGCGTACGCGGGGGTCGCCGTACTGATGGTTTCGATGTCGGGCTGCGGCACGCGCACGGCCGGTTCACCGCCTGGAGTGGGTGGTGCGGGGGCCGAGAAGCTGGGTTTTGAGCGTTACCCCGGCAGTGTGCAGTGGCCCGGATCCAAGGACGAGGACTACGTCGCGCCGGGCGAGGGACTCCAGCTCCTCGCCCGGCAGGGGAACTGCGTACTGGGCATCGGCACATACGCCAACGGCTACGGGTACGTGCCCGTCAACTGGTCCGGCAACGCGGACTGCACCAAGCTCACGCTGCACCCCGACCCTGCCCGTTCACCCAAGGACGAATCCGACGTTCCGAACTCGATGCGGCACGGAGCTCCCGGCGGCGGAGTGCCGGCCCAGGCGGTGGTCGACTGGGGTGACGGGTCCCAGTTCTTCGTATCCAGCGTGGTCCGTCTCCGCGAACACGACGGCCAGGTAAGGCAGTTGGCAGATCTCGAACTGCCCTGGGCTCTCAAGGAGTCGGACACCTCGGACCGCGGGACGGTCAGCTCGGCGGTTCGCAGCGGGAGCCGGCTCCTCATCGGAGGGAGCGAGACCGTCTCGGGCGCCACCGGGCCCTTTCTGTACGCCTCCGACGACCGCGGCACGACCGTGCACCGGGTGACTCTGCCGGCGCAGGCGGGCAGCGGGAACCGGACACCGGTCGGCCCGATGGCGGCCGATGGCCGGGAGGTGATCGCGGTCGGCAGCTACTCCTCGAACGCCTTCACCCAGGAGGCCACCGGCACTCTGGTCATCTGGCACTCCTCCGACAGCGGAGCGCATTGGACGGGAGCGATCGTGCACGGGCTGCCGACGGGTACGAGAATGCGCGGCGCGTTCCGGGTGGCTGGACGCTGGTTCGCCGTGGGGGACATCTCGGGGGCCTCGACGAAGCCCAATGTGCCCGTGCTCCTCACCAGTACCGATGGCGCCACCTGGACGAAGGCCGACACCACGGCCATGGGTGCCGGCGGCGTCGTCGCGGCGACCGTCGACGCCCAGGGACACCCGATCATGGTGGGAAGTCTGCGCGTGCCGGGGAAGTCCCCGCAGTCCGCGGCGACGTACTGCGGTGCGGTCTGGACCGGCGACGGAACTCCGGCAGGATGGCAGCGCGGCGAACTGGGCTGCCACGCGCAGCCGCCCGCCGCCGTGACGACCTTGGCGAACGGAATGGTGGTCATCGCCGGCAACAGCGACTTGTGGTTGCGGCGCTGACTGGGGCCGACAGGGACTGACGGGCCGACCGGGGCCAACCGGGACGGACCGGAACTGACGGGATGGGGGAGCGGTCAGCACCCGCACCCGCACCCGGAGCCGGTCAGCTCAGTCGCCCCGGCGTACCTCTGCTGCGACACGGACGCCGCCTACGTCGCGGTCTGCTGCGCGAGCAGGGCGACGAGATCCGCGGATCAACACCATTCGTCAGCCAGGTGGGGGGCGACTTTCCGGCAGTAGTGGCAGGTGGAGCCGGCCTCCAGGTCTTCGGTGGTGCCGCTGCAGGTGGGGCATGCTCCGCGTTCGCGGACGGGACCGCGCCCAGCGGCGCAGGCGGGGCAGAGGTGTGCCAGGACGTCCGGCCGGGCGGGGTAGCCGGGCAGGGCCAGGGCCGCCGGCTGCAGGACCCAGCCCGCCTCAAGTGCCATGTCCTCGAACTGAGCGTCTTTCGGCTCCCTGGGCTCCAGGTAGAGGGCGAGGCAGCTCTCACGGTCGCAGGTCACGGTTTTGCGGATCATGGGGTCTCCTGGTTCTCGCGGATCTGTCCCGGCGCCTGGCGAGGCGGGTGCCCGGGTGCCGGTGTGCCATGCATTCGCGAGGAGTTTCGGCTGAACTCGGCCCCGACGCCCGCGTGGCGGACGACCTTGTGGTGCGCAACCGTCTTGATCCGCAGGCCGGTGAGGGCGATGAGGACGACGAGGGCGAAGGCGGCCGCGCCGAGAGCGAAGGAGAGGGTGTACTGGCCCTCCGCGGGCACCGGAGGCGTACCGGGGGGCAGGCCGGTGAGGAGGCGGGCGCTCAGCAGTGCGGTGATGACGGCGCTGCCCAGCGAACTGCCCAGGGAGCGGGCGATCGAGTTGATGCCGTTCGCTATGCCGCTCTGGTGGGCGGGGACGCCCGCCGCGATGAACGCGGGCAGCGTCGCAAAGCCGAAGCTGACCGCGATACCCGTGAGCAGCCCCGCCGCCACGACGCTCCCGGGGCTGCCGTGACCGACGGCCAGCCAGCCGAAGCCGAGGACGCCCGACCCGGCGCCGACGGCCAGGGTGACTCGGGCGCCGATCCGCCGGACCAGCACACCGCTGAGCTGCGCGGCGATCAGCGACGCGACGGTGCCGGGCAGCAAGTAGACCACTGCGGCGTCCAGCACCGAGGCAGAGAAGCCGTACCCCGCGATCCGGTGTGGCGTCTGCACCAGGTACGAGATGCCGATGAACTGGGTGAACATGCCGAACCCCAGGAGCACGCCGGCGAGATTGGTGAAGACCACCGGACGCAGGGCGAACATCCGCATGTCCACCAGAGGTTGGCGCACCCGGCGTTCGACGAGCACCCACGCGGCGGTGAGTACCACCGCGCCCGCCAGCAGTCCCAGGCAGCGCGCCGAGGTCCACCCCCATGCGGAGCCCTGCGAGACGGGCAGCAAAAGCAGGACCAGAGCGCCGGCGAGTGTCGTCACTCCCCACCAGTCCGTACGGCCACCGACGCAGGAGTGGGACGGCGGGACGGCGATCGCCACAACGGCCAGCGCGAACAGGGACAGGACGGTCGCCAGCCAGAAGACCCGGTGATAGTCCGGGTGCGGTCCCTGCGAGAGCAGCCCCGCGCCGACCAGAGCGAGGCCGCTGCCGAATGCCAGGGTCCCGCTGACCAGCCCCATCGCCCCCGGCAGTCGACGTGCGGGCAGTTCGTCGCGCAGCACCGACAGTCCGAGCGGGAAGATCGCCGTCGATGCTCCCTGCATCGCGCGGGCGAGGAGAAGCAGCGGCAGTGAGCTGGTGGTGGCGGCCAGCGCGGAGCCGACGACGGTCACCCCCAGCACACCCAGGAGGACGGGCCGCTTTCCGCGCATGTCGCCCAGGCGGCCGAGCAGCGGGGTGAACACGGCGGCCGACAGCAGCGTCGAGGTGGCCAGCCAGCTCGTCGTGGAGGAGGACAGCGACAGGTCCTTCTGGACCACGGTCAGAATCGGGATGACCAGGGTCTGCATCATCGAAACGATCATGGTCGAGAGGCCCAGAGCCAGGACGAGACCACGTCCGCCGGAGTTCGTCGGGGCTGCGTGCCTGGGGGTGCGTGACATCACGTGCGCTTTCGCTCGAGGTCTGGGACGGCAGCGGCGCGGCGTCGGCATCGGCCCGTCCACAGCGCAGGCGGCGGGGGCCCGGCACCCGCCCCTTCTTTCGTTCAGCCCGCTGCGCGGACCGGCGCGCGCAGCAGCGCCGACAGGTCGTCGGCGAGGATGCGCAGACCGTCTTCGGACAGCAGCGACTCCGGATGGAACTGCGTGGAGCGCAGCCGTTCGCCCCGTAGCGCGTGGACCTCGCCGCTGTCCGGGTCCCGGCTCACGTCGATGCCCTCGGGGACGTGCGGGCCGGCGAAGCGGTCGGTGGTGCAGAGGGCCGCGTAGGTGTTGTAGAAGCCAAGCGTGGCCGGACGGCCGAAAAAGTCGATCCGCCGCTGCAGCCCCTGGTTGGGCGGGTTCTTGCGGACCAGGTCGAGCCCGAGCTCCGCGCAGAGCACCTGGTGTCCGAGGCAGACCGCCAGCAACGGCTGCCGGGCGGTCAGGACTTCGCGGACGGTGCGGCGCAGGGTGGCGATCTTCGGGGCGTTCCACTCGCGCGGATCGCCAGGCCCGGGGCCCACGATCACGAGGTCATGCGCGGCGGGTTCGTACGAATCGTCGAAGCGCCGGACGGTGACGTGCAGGCCCAGAGCGAGCAGTTGGTGGTTGAGCATCGCGGTGAAGGTGTCCTCACCGTCGATGAGCAGGACCCGCCTGCCGTCCAGCACCTTCCGATGGTCTCGGTACGCCGCCTCGTCGAACGGCTCCAGCCAGAACCGGGCGAGAGCCCGGTTGCGGTCCGCCAGGGAGCCGAGGACTCCGCTGTCCCCGCCGAGCGCGGGGCCTTCGGCCGGCCCCTGCCGGACGTCGCCGCGCAGGGCCTGGAGCACAGCCGCCGCTTTGGCGCGGGTCTCGGCCACTTCGGAGCCGGGGTCGGAGTGCCGCACCAGTGTGGCCCCCACGCCGATCCGCAGCCGGGAGCGCGCGTCGATGTCGGCGCAGCGGATGAGTACCGCGGAGTCCATGCGCCGCGTGCCGTTCCCGTCCCGGCCGATCACGGCCAGCACCCCGCTGTAGTAGGCGCGGCCGTCCGCCTCGTACCGGTTGATGACCCGGCAGGCGTTCTCCAGCGGGCTGCCCGTGACGGTGGGCACGAACATCGTCTCGCGCAGGATGTCGCCCGCCTCGCGCGTGGTGCGCCCGCTGAGGTGGTACTCGGTGTGGGCCAGCCGCGTCATCTCCCGCAGGTAGGGGCCGCGTACCCGGACTCCGGGTTCGCAGATGCGCGCCATCATCTTCAGCTCTTCGTCGACCACCATGTACAGCTCATCCGTCTCCTTGGGGTCCGCCAGGAAACGGAGCGCCTCGGGGACGGTGGGGCCGGCGGCGGGGTAGCGGTAGGTGCCGCTGATCGGGGTCATGGTGACGGTGCCGTCGTTCAGTGCGACGTGCCGCTCGGGTGTGGCGCCCACCAGGGTGCGCGTCCCCGTGTGCACGAGGAAGGTCCAGTACGCGCCGGCCTCACCGGCGAGCAGGCGGCGGAACACCGTCCACGCGGCCTCGGTGCCGGGCCCCTCGACGGTGGCGACGAAGGAGCGCTTGATGACGAAGTTCGCGCCCTCGCCGCGCCCGATCTCCTCGCTCATGATCTTGCGGACGATCGTCTCGTACTCGGCGTCGTCGGTGTCGAAGCCGGCGTCGGCCAGCTCGAAGGGCCGGTCGGGGATGGTGGCCAGCGTCTCCTCGACGCTCAGCCTGACCTGCTCGTCCACCGTCATGGCGAGCAGCGGAGTGCCGTCGTCCTGGTGCGCGTATCCGCGCTCGGCTATCTGCCGGTACGGAACCAGCACCACCAGATCGTGGCGGTCCCCGGCTCCGTGCGACGGCGGGCCCGAGGGCAGCGGCAGGTCGCCCAGCCGCGGTACCTCCGTGACCTCCCCGAGCAGCAGCTCGACGTCCTGGTGGCCCGCGGAATGCGGTCGGTGGAGCAGGGCGAACGGCGGTGCGCCGGGACCCAACAAGGCGTGCAGATGTGCCGTGTTCATCTGATTCACAGAAACTCCCCGGAAACTCGCGCGGCGGCGGCCCGTGGCCGCCGCCTCCTGTCCCGCTCTTCTTTCCCACGCTTCTCCCGCGTTGCGGTTCAGTCTTGCAGCAGGGCGGGGTGCGGGCCACTACTCACATACGTGGTGCCCTGCGGTGGGTGAGTAGGTTGTCAACCGTGTCGGGCTACTTGCATGGGTAGCCCGCAGGGGCTTCCGTACGACTACAGTCGAAATCAACCGACCACGTCGAACTCGGCTGTTCGCGCCGGGAATTAGGTCGTACGAATCGGTCAACCTCAGCGTCATTCGGTTGTAGCCCGCCGGACATCGACGATTCACTTTGCGCCTCGATCACGTGCTCTGTTCCGAGGCGGCCGACAGGGGATACGGGGATCGAACCTTTATGAACGTCGCCATCAAGTGGGCCGGACTCACCGAATCCCATTCCGCACTGACCGAGGACGAGATGCGGTCCTGGCGGCTGCTGCCGTCCCGTCAGCAGCCCGCCTGGAACGAGGACTGGCTCGTCACCGGCATCAGGAGGGACCTCGCCCGCCTGCCGGAACTCGTGGACGCCGACGAGGTCCACGCCCTGCGCTCGGCCCTGGCCGACGTCGCCCAAGGCCGCAGGCAGGTCGTCCAGGCGGGCGACTGCGCCGAGGACCCGGCCGAGTGCACACCCTCCCATCTGGGCCGCAAGGTCGGCCTGCTGGACGCTCTCGCCGGGGTGATGCAGATCGGCTCCGGGCTGCCCGTGCTGAGAGTGGGCCGTTTCGCCGGCCAGTTCGCCAAGCCGCGATCCGGCTCGACGGAGATCGTCGACGGGGTGGAACTGCCGGTCTACCGGGGGCACCTGGTCAACGGCCCCAAGGAGACCGAGGAGGACCGCAGGCCCGATCCGCTGCGCATGCTCGCCTGTCACGAGGCCGCGACCACCGCCATGGCCTACCTGCGCAGGCAGCAGGAGATCACCAGGGTGCCGGTGTGGACCAGCCACGAGGCACTGGTGCTCGACTACGAACTGCCGCAACTGCGCCGCGGCCGTGAGGGCGAGCTGCTGCTGACGTCCACGCACTGGCCGTGGATCGGCGACCGCACCCGACAGCTCGACGGCGCGCACGTGCGCATGCTGGCCGTGGTCTCCAACCCGGTCGCCTGCAAGGTCGGTCCCAGCATGACCGAGGACGAACTGCTGTGGCTGTGCGGGCTCCTGGACCCGGAGCGCACGCCGGGGCGCCTGACGCTCATCTCCCGGATGGGAGCCGGGGAGGCGGCCCGTCGTCTGCCCGCCCTGGCCGCCCGTGTGCGAGAGGCGGGGCACCCGGTGGTCTGGCTGTGCGACCCGATGCACGGCAACACCGTACGGGCGGCGAGCGGGCGCAAGACGCGGCTGCTGACGTCCGTCACCCAGGAGATCGGCGAATTCCAGGCGGCCCTGCGCGAAATCGGCGCCATTCCGGGCGGCCTGCACCTGGAGACCACCCCCGACGCGGTGGACGAATGCGTCGCCGATGCGTCGGAACTCGCCGGCCGCGACGGCCGCTCCACCACATTGTGCGATCCCCGGCTGAACGCGGCGCAGGCAATTGCCGCGGCTGCTAACTGGAATTGAGGAACGGTCAATGTCCGAGGTGCAGAAGATATCCGCTCTCGACCGGGTGCGCCGGATAGTCGCCGAAGTCCTGGAGATCGACGCCGAACTCGTGGAAGCGGACGCCAGTTTCTACGACGATCTGGCGGCGGACTCCCTTGAGAAGGTCGAAATCGCGGTTCGGGTGGAGCGGGAGTTCGACATTTCGGTGAGTCCCGACGAGGCGGCCGCAATGACGTCGCCCGCCGCCGTGCTGGCACTGCTGCGCGACAAGGGGAAGGCTGCCTGATGGCGACTGCCGTCGCAGGTCTCCCGGGACGTGCGGACGTCGTGGTGACCGGGGTCGGCGCCGTGTCGCCGGCCGGACTGGGCCACCGGGCGCTGTGGGAGGCCGTACGCGCGGGCAGGGTGACCACGGGACCCGTCACCCGCTTCGACACCACCGGCTACCCCTCGCACCGCGCCGGGGAAATCCCCCCGTCCGCGCTGTCCCGCCTCGACGCCCTTGTGCCGCGGCACCCCTCACTGGCCGCGCGCTGCCTGGCCGCCGCCGTGGCGGAAGCGGCACACGGCGCGGAACTCACCCGCACCGTACGCGGCGCCCGTACCGGCGTCTTCGCCGCGACAGTCATGGGCACCAGGCCGGTCCTGGACCGGGGCATCACCTCCACGGGACTGACTCCCGAGGGCACCGACTGGGCCGAGCCGCAACGGCTGCTCGACCTGGTGGGCGAGGTCGTCTCCGTAGACGGGCCCGTGGTCCTGCTGGCCTCCGGCTGCTCCGTCGGCGGCGATGCCGTGGCATGCGGCGCCGCCGCGATCGCCGAGGGAGAGGTGGACGTCGCGATATGCGGCGGCGCCGAAGAGCTCTCCCAGGAGGTGTTCGCCATGTTCACCACACTGCGGGCGCTGGCTCCCGACGTCGCCCGCCCCTTCGACGCCGACCGGCTCGGCATGCAGCCCGCCGAGGGCGCCGCCGTCCTGATCCTGGAAAGCGCCGCACACTGCGCAGCACGAGGAGCCGTGCCGCTGGCGGTCCTCCTGGCGTACGGGGCCGCGGCCGACGCCTACCATCTCACCCGGCCGCGGCCGACCGGTGAAGCGCTGGTCCGGGCGATCGGCACCTGTCTGCGAGCCGCGGACCGTGCACCCGAGGAGATCGACTGGGTGTGCGCGCACGGCACCGGTACGCCGGCGAGCGACGGCGTCGAGGCGAGGGCGATCGGCTCCGCCCTCGGCGGGGACGGGCGGCGCAGGCCCGCCGTGTCCTCACTCAAGGGCATGCTCGGTCACACCCAGGGCGCGGCAGGAGTGCTCGAAGCGGTGGTGGCGGTGCTGGCGATGGCCGCGGGACACGTGCCGGGCAATGCCACCCTCCGCCGCCCCGACCCGGCCTGCACCGGCCTGGACCTGGTACCGCCGCAGGGCCGCGCGGCGTCCCTCGCCACCGTCCTCAGCCTCGCCTTCGGGCTCGGCGGCGGAGTGTCGGCACTACTGCTCGGCGCGGTCGGGGGCGAGCATGCGGCCTGACACCGTGGCACGCACCGCCCCGGGCTCCCCCCAGCGGCAGACAGCGGTGACCGTGGCCGGGCTCGGCGTGCGACTGCCGGCCGCGGCAGGCCTCGTCGATCTGCTCGAACCGTCCTCCCTCCACGACTTCGCGCACGAGGCGCCGGAACACGAGCACGCGCTCGCCGCCGCCACCGACGCCATGGCAGCCGCGTCCGCCCGGGCACCCCGGACGCCGGGGGCACGGGGCAGCACCGCCACCGTGTGGGCCTCGTCCACCGCGGGCCTGGCCGCCTACGCGCAGACCTGCGCCGACATCCCGCGGTGGGGGCCGGGACGGGTCTCCCCACGGCGCACCGCGCACTCCGCGTTCACCGCGCCCGCGACGGCGGTCTCCGTGCGGCTCGGCCTCGACGGGCCGTACCTGAACGTGACCGGTGCGCAGGACGCCGGCGCCCACGCCGTCACCGAAGCCGTACGGATGCTGACGCGCGGCGGGTGCGAGCGCGTCGTGGTCGGAGGGTCGGCCGACGCATCCGTTTGGCGGCGCGGCCCCGGCGGCGAGCCGGGAGAGGGCGCCCTGTGCGCGGTGCTCCGCCGGGGCTCCCCGGAGGACGGGGAAACGGCCGTCAGGCCGGTTCTCAGGGCCCGTTCGACGCGCCACGGCATCGACACCTTCGTCCGCTCCTGTCTGGAACGACTGGACGGGCCGCCGGATCGGCTGGTCCTGTCCGCGCCCGCCACGGAGACCCCCGCCGCCCGGTCCCTGGCCCTGCTGTGCGGCGCGCCACCGCTGCGCATCGAGGAGCGGTTCGGCGACCTCGGGGCTGCCGGTGGCGTCGCCGCCCTGGTCACCGCGGTCGCCCTGACCGCCGTCCGCAGCTCTGCACAACAACCGGGCCCGCGCGTCCTCGTGCTGGCCCTCGGCAGCGGCAACGCCGTTGCCGTGGAAGTGACGTCCCCGAGGAAAGGTCCGCGATGAAACTGGTGGAACTACTGGTGGGCAAGCACGTACGGGCAGGCGCGGGGGACCGCGTCAGCCATGTGGACCCCGACGTCGGCGAGGTGACGTATGCGCAGCTCCACGACGCGGTGACCCGCTACACGGGGGTCCTGCGCGAGCGGGAGGTGCCCGCGGGCACCCGGGGGTTGGTGGTGGCCGACGACTCGGTGGCGACCACCGTGGCGATCCTGGGCCTGTGGTGGCACGGCTGCGTGCCCGTGCCGGTCAGCCCCGCGCTGTCCGATGCCGAACTGCGCTTCATGGCCGCCGACTGCGAGGCCGGGTTCGCGCACTTCGACCTGCCGAACGCCGCCCGGCGCGAGCTGGGCGAGGACATCGGCCGTCTCCCGCACATCACGGGCGACGACGTGCGTACCGCCTTCACGAGCGCCGACGCCCCGGCGTACACCCCCGCAACCGTGGCGCAGGAGGCCGACTGGGCCGCCGGGCAGCCCGCTCTGATCCAGTACACCTCCGGCAGCACCGGCTCGCCCAAGGGCGTGCTGCACGCCGCCACCGGCATCGAAGCGGTCGCCGCCTCGGTCGGCTCGCTGGTCGGGCTCGGCCCGGACGACGTGGTGCTCTCCACCGCCAAGGTGTCCTTCGGGTACGGCTTCGGCAACTCCCTCATTCTGCCGCTGGCCGCCGGCGCCCGCACCGTGGTGCTGCGCGGTGGCGTCGACGCGCATGCCGTCCACAGCGCGATGCGCCGCCACCGGCCGAGCGTGCTGTTCTCCGTGCCCAGGATGTACGTGGCCCTGCTGGCGCTGGCCGCTGCCCACGGCACCGAGGCGACCTCCTCGCTGCGGCTGGCCGTCACCGCGGGCGAGCACTGCCCGGCCGCGCTCGCCGAACAGGTGCACCGGACGTTCGGGGTGCCGCTGGTCAACGGTCTGGGTGCCACCGAGGCCCTGCACATCGTCGTCGCCACCCCGCCCGCGGCCATCATCGCGGGGGCCACCGGCCAGCCGGCCCCGGGCATCACCGCGACCGTGCGGGACGAGAAGGGTGGACTGCTCCCGGAAGGAAGCGAGGGCGTGCTGCACGTCGCGGGACCCTCCGTGGCACTCGGCTACCTCAACCGCACCGAGGCCACCCGCCGGACCTTCGCCGACGGGGGCGCGTACACCGGCGACATCGTCCGGCGCGACGACACCGGCGAGTTCTGGTACCTGTGCCGCGCCGACGACCTGCTCAACATGGGCGGCTACAAGGTGGCCCCCAGCGAGATCGAGGCCGTCGTGCGCGAAGCAGGCGAGGTGGCGGAGTGCGCGGTCGTGGCCGTGAGCGACGAGAACGGACTCGACCAGGCCGTGGCCTACGCCGTCCCGGTGCCCGGGGTCGATCCCAGCGTCGTCCGCAAGTCGATCCTCACCCTGCTCCGTACCCGCCTGGCGCCCTTCAAGCGCCCGGCCAGGGTCGAGGTGATCGACGTGCTGCCCACCACGTCCACCGGAAAGCTCGCCCGCAACCGGTTGCGGGCGTCGGCCGACCGGGATGCGGCGGTGGGCCGATGAGCTGGGACATCACGGGCCTCGGCGCCGTGGCGAGCATCGGCGGGAACCCGCGCGCCATCTACGACGCCCTGTGCGCGGGCCGCAGCGGCCTCGCCGACCTGCGCGCCTTCGACAGGGAGAAGTACCGGGCGAAGCAGGCGTACGAGATCGACGACCGCGACGCGGACGGCGCCGACCGCCCGCTGCGTGCCACCCGGTGGCTGGAGACCGCGGTCGAACAGGCCCTCACCGATGCCGGTCTGGGCCCCGGGGCCGACGACATCCCCGTCCTCGTCGGAACGACCCTGCGGGAACAGCGCTCGGCCGAACTGTGGTGGCGCGACGGAGCACCGCTGGCCCTGCGGGACCTGCACTTCGGCAGCGCGCTGCGGGACCGGTTCGGCACCGCGCGCAGCTACACGTTCGCCAACGCCTGCGCCGCCACGCTGTACACGCTGGGCATGGCCACCGACATGATCGAACTGGGCCTTGCCGACACCGTGGTGGTGGCGGGCACCGACTCGATCACGGAGAGCGCCTTCGGGACGCTCGACCGGGTGCAGAACGAGACGCCGCGCGCCCTGCGGCCCTTCGACCGGGCGCGCGCGGGCATGCTGATGGGCGAAGGCTCGGTCGCCGTGGTCGTCCAGCGACAGGGCGTCGCCCGCGGCCAGGTCCACGCCGTCGTGCGAGGCGTCAGCATGAACTGCGACGCCTCGCACCCCACCGCCCCCGACCCGACGACCATCTCCTGGGCCATCAGGGACGCGCACCGCAGGGCCGGGCTGAAGGCCGACGAGATCGACCTGGTCATGCTGCACGGCAGCGGCACCCAGCTCAACGACTCGGCAGAGGCGACCGCGGTGTCCAGGGTCTTCGAGACCGCCGGCCAGGGCCCCCTGCTCACCGCCATCAAGTCCATGACCGGACACACCCTCGGCGGCTCCGGGCTGCTCAGCCTCATCACCGCGGCTTTCGCGCTGCGGCACGGCGTGGTCCCGCCCGTACGGGGATTGACCGACCCGATCGACGAGGCAGCCGGTCTGCGGCTGGTCCGCGACAGGGCCGCCACCGCCCGGCTGTCCACCGCACAGATCAATGCTTTCGGCTTCGGCGGGATCAACGCCGTGGCCGTTCTGGAGAAGGGGGACCGCCCGTGACCGCGCGCCGCCAAGCGGATACGGCGACATCCGTCGTGATCACCGGGGTGGGCACCGCCATCCCCGGCCTGAGGGAAGCCGCCGACCTTCTCGCATCCGGCGCCCCCGACGGTGGCTTCGACCCGGCCACCGGCCTCAAGGGCCGGGAGATGCGGCACAAGGACCGTGCCTCGCGGCTCGCCCTGCGTGCCGTAAGCCCCGCACTGCGCCAGGCCGGCCTGCTCTCCGACGACGGCGAGACGTACCTCGGACCCGGCGACACCACGGCCGTGGTGATCTCCACCAACCTCGGCAACCTCGACAGCGTCTGCGACTTCGTCGACACCATCACCGCACACACGGTCACCGGACTGAGCCCGCTCGGTCTGCCGCACACCTCGTCCAACGTGATCGCGGGATGGGTCGCCATCCGGTACGGGATGCGCGGGCCCAACCTCACCGTGTGCAACGGGGCGACGAGCGGAGCCGACGCCCTGTACTGGGCGCACAACCTGCTCGCCGTACGCAGGGCCGAGACGGTCGTCGTCATCGGGGTCGAGCCGCACACCGGACCCGCCGCCAAGCTCCTTGAGGACGGCTCGGGCCGCAGCCCGCTCGACGGCGCGGCGGCCCTGGTCCTGGAGTCATCCGAGCGGGCCGCGACACGCGGCGCCCGCCCGCTGGCCGCACTGTCCCGCAGCGTACGGGCCGCCGACCGCGCCACCGCCCTCGCCGATGTGCTCCACGAGGGCGCCCCCGCCGTAGGACTGTGGCTCGGATCGGCCGAGGACGCCGCGACGGCCCCGGCGGTGGATCTGACCGAACGGCTCGGGCACTGCTCGGGAGCGCTTGGCGTCGTCCAGGCCGCAGTGGGCGCCGCGCACCTCGCCGCGGGCGGCCACGGACCCGTCCTGGCCACCAGTGGCGGAGGAGCCGCGGACGACGCGGCTGCCGCACTGGTGCTGACCGGAGTCGGTGAGGCGGCGTGAGCGACCGGGGAGCAGGAGGCCGCCGGGTGGTCGTCACCGGCCTCGGGGCGATCTCCCCTCTGGGCTCGGGCGTGCCCGCCTTCTGGCGGGGCCTCGCCTCCGGAGGGGCCTCGCCGCGGCCCGTGGCGGACCCGGACGCCCACATGGCCAACCGGCTGATGTACCTGGTGCCCGCGGCCGACATCCCCGAAGGGCCCGGGCGGCACGGCCACGTCGAGCTCGCCGCGGGTCCCCGCATGGCGATCGCCGCCGCCCACGAAGCGGTGTCCGACGCCGGGCTCGACGACGCACAGCGCGAACGGCTCCGGGTGGTTCTGGGCGTGGAGATGGGCAACGCGGGCCGGCACGAGGCCCGGCGGGCCGCCGAACAGGGTTCCACCCCGCGACGGACCGCCGGCAGATGGTCGCCGATGACGGTGACCTGCGCCGCGGTCTCGGCCGCCATCGGCGCCACCGGCGGCAGCACCAGCTTCGGCAACGCCTGTGCGGCCAGCGGTTACGCGGCCGCGATCGCCGCGGACATGATCCGCGCGGGGGAGGCGGACGTGGTCCTCACCGGCGGCGCCGAAGGCCCGACCCGCGTGGGCATGGGTGTCTTCAACCGCATCGGCGCCGCCGACCCGGTCGCCTGCCGGCCCTTCGACAGCGCCCGGCAGGGAACCCTCTTCGGCGACGGCGCGGCGATGCTGGTGCTCGAAGCGGCCGAACACGCCGAGGCCCGAGGGGCGCGGGTGTACGCGGAACTGTCGGCCGCCGCGTTCAGCTGCGACGCCCACCACCCCACCGCTCCCGACCCCGCCGGCACCCAGGCCGTGCGCGGTATGCGCCAGGCCCTGGCCGACGCGGGTCTGCGCCCCGACGACGTGGGGGGAGTGGTGCCGCACGGCACGGGCACCCCGCTGAACGACGTCGTGGAGAGCGAGGCGCTGCGCGCGGTGTTCGGCGCACACTGCGAGGAGCTCCCCCTGTTCAGCCTCAAGGCCATGATCGGACACACGGCGGGAGTCGCCGGCGCGTTCGGCGTGCTGACGGCGGCGCTGATGCTGCACCACGGGCACGTGCCGGCCAACGCTCCGGTCACCGCGCAGGACCCGCGCTGTACGGTGTGGCTGCCGCAGGACCGGCCGGTGCCGCTTCGCGAGGACGCCGTCCTGGTCAACGCCTATGCCTTCGGCGGCAACAACGTCTCGCTCGTCCTGTCGGGCGTGCCACGAGCCGGCACCGGACACCGGGGCAGGACGGGCCGGGCGATCGCCGCGCGCCGCGATCCCGCATCCCAGGACACCGGCTCGCGGGGAGCCGTCGCATGAGCGCGCTGCGCGTGCTCGGAGTGGGCGTCTGCCTGCCCGGCACCGACAAACCCACCGAGGCCTTGAACCCCGCCGTCACCGGAACCGCGGGCCCCGGCTGGCTCGACGTGGCAGCCGCACTGCCGGGCCGCGGCTACAAGCGGCTGCCCTCCGCCTGTCAGTACCTGCTCGCCGCCACCGCACACGCCCTGGCGGACGCGGACGGAGCCCTGTCCGCCGTCGGCGCCGAACGCCGTGGCGTCGTCGTGGGCACGGACAACGCGGGCATGGCACTGCTGGAGGAGCAGGACCGCACGATCATCGACGAGGGCGCGGACGCCATCGCCCCGCTGAGCGCGCCGTATTTCGCGATGAGTCTCTTCGCGTCCCGGCTCGCCACGGAACACCGGGTCAACGGCTTCACGCTCACTGTCAACTCACCCCGTACCGCAGCCTTGGACGCGCTCGGCGCCGGTGCCAGGGCACTGGCCGCCGACCGGGCCGACGTCCTGGTCGTCGGCGCGACCGAGGAGACGCTGCCGGCCGGTGAGCCGGGCGCCGACGGCAGTGACACCGGAGCCATCGCGCTGATCTGCGCCCGCCCGGACGCCCGGCCGTCGGCGCCCTCGTACGGCACCGTGCGGATCCGCGACGCGTTCCTGGCACCCGGCGCCTCTGCGCACCGCTCACTGGAGAACGCCTGGCACGCCCTGACCGAAGAGGCGGACGGGCCCCCGCGGGTCGACGCGGTCGTCGACGACTCGCCGGTCGGCGAAGCCGTCCTGGCCTGGCTCGGCAACCGCTGCGCGGACCTCACGGCCTCCCCGGCGGGCGCCGGAGCGCTCACCCCGCTGCGCCACCTCACCGACGCACTCGCCGCCCGGGACGGCCGCGGCAGGATCCTCGTGACGGCCGCGGCGGAGGGCAATGTGGCATTTGCCCGGCTGGACGCCTGAGCACACTCCATCCCCTCCACCCCAGCAGAAAGGGAACCCGCAATGATCACAGAGGTCCAGGGATCCTGGTCCCTCGTCCTGGGCGTCTCCAGCGGCTTCGGCCGGGCCGTCGCCAGGACGCTCGCGGAACGCGGCGGCAACGTCATCGGTGTGCACTTCGACACCGCAGACGGTGCGGAGGCCGCCGCCAAGTTCGAGGGCGAACTCCGGGACACCGGAGTGTCCGCGCACTTCTTCAACCTCAACGCGGCGAGCGCGAGCAGCCGCAGGGAGGTGGTCGGCCGGGCCGTCGAACTCACCGGCGACAAGGGCATCCGCATCCTGCTGCACTCGCTGGCGTTCGGCTCGCTGCTGCCGTTCGCGCCCGTCCCGGACGGCCCGCAGGACCAAGAGACCGTCAACTCCCGGCAGTTGGCGATGACCCTCGACGTCATGGCCAACAGCCTCGTCTACTGGACCCAGGACCTGCTCGCCGCGGGACTGCTCGGGCGCGGCGCGAAGATCTACGGGATGACCAGCGCGGGCAGCACCCGCGTCCTGGACAGTTACGGTCCCGTCTCCGCCGCCAAGGCGGCCCTGGAGGCCCATCTGCGCCAGCTCGCCGCCGAGCTGGCGCCACGCGGCATCGCGGCCAACGCCCTGCGCGCGGGCACCACGCTCACGCCGGCCCTGGAGAAGATCCCGCACAGCGCCGCGTACGCAGAGGTGTGCCGGACCCGCAACCCCCACCGGCGGCTCACCGAGCCCGAGGACGTCGCCGAGGCGATCGTCCTGCTGTCGATGTCCGACTCGTCGTGGCTCACCGGCAACGTCATCGGCATCGACGGCGGCGAATTCCTCACCGCCTGACCACCCGCCCGCCGCACCACGCGACATACCCGGCACATCCGTACGGAAGGAAACCACCTCATGTCCGAGAACACCGCCGTAGCAGTGGACACCGAGGAGCTGCGCTCGCTCGTCGCCGACGCACTGGAGCTCCCCGCCGAAGAGGTCACCGACGAGGCGAACTTCGTCGAGGACCTCCAGGTCGACTCGCTGATGGCCCTGGAGATCGTCGTCAACCTGGAGAAGAAGTACGGCATCAAGATCGCGGAATCCGACTTCAAGCAGGTCTCCGATCTGCTCCAGGTGCGCGCCCTGGTCGACTCGAAGCTCCAGCAGGCTTCGTAGACCGTCCTCGCAGGGCCCCGCGCCCGTCGCGGGGCCCCGCAAAGCCGGCCGCACCCCCTGCCGACCCGCCCCATGCGCGCCGCCGATCCGGACGGCGCCCCCGGGCGACCGACTCCCAAGCCCATCGAAAGGCAGCATCATGACAGACGGCGCACGACCGGTCGCCCTCGTCACCGGAGGCTCCCGCGGCATAGGAAGGGCCGTGGTCACCCGGCTCGCCCGCGACGGCTTCGACGTGGCACTGTGCTACCGCTCCGACAACGGCGCGGCCGAGCAGGTCGCCAAGGAGATCACCGCGCTCGGCGCGCGGGTCCTGACCCGGCGGGTGGATGTCTCCGACCCGGCCGCGGCCCGCGAGTTCGTCGACCGGGCCGAGGAGGAGCTCGGCCCGCTGGACGCGGTGGTCACCAGCGCGGGCATCGTGCGCGACAACCCCCTCGTCCTGATGGAGGACGACCAGTGGCGCGATGTCATCGCCACCAACCTCGACGGCACCTACACCATCTGCCGGGCCTCGGTCTTCTCCTTCATGAAGCGGCGCACCGGCACCATCGTCACCCTGTCGTCCGTGGCAGGCGTCCACGGCAACGCCACCCAGAGCAACTACGCGGCGTCCAAGGCCGGCATCATCGGCTTCTCCCGCTCCCTCGCCAAAGAGGTCGGCAGGTACGGCATCCGCGTCAACTCCGTCGCACCCGGCCTCATCGAGACCGACATGACGGCCGACATGGCCGACACCGCCAGGAAACAGATCCTGGACAAGATCCCCCTGCGCCGCTTCGGAACGGCCGACGAGGTCGCCGACCTGGTCTCCTTCCTGGTGTCGCCTCGGGCCGCCTACATCAGCGGCCAGGTGTTCGGCATCGACGGAGGCCTGGTGGTGTGAGCGGCCTCAGCGCTACGAACCTCCGTGACGGCGCCCGACGGACACCCCCGGTGGGAAGCCGGACAGCCCCGGCGGGAAACCGGACGTCAGGCCGCCGGGGGGCGTGGACATGAGCGACCGGCCGGCCGCCGTGCTCGCGGCGCCCCTCGACGCCCTGCGCGCCGCGTACACCGCCTTCCACCCGCCCGGCTCCGAACGCCGCCGCCGCCCCGAGCAGTTCGGGCTCAGGGCACAGGAGGTGACCATCCCCGCCGGCAGAGGCGGCCGCACCCTCGCGGGCTGGCTCTGCGCGGGGGAGCGCACGGACCGGGTGGTGCTGCTGGGCCACGGCCTCGGCCTGGACAAGTCCCGCAGCCTGCCCTACGCCCGTTACCTGCACCGGGCCGGTCATACGGTGCTGCTGTTCGACTACCGCAACCACGGCGACAGCTTCCGGGACCGCGGATTCACCGGATTCGACCGCAAGTTCGCCCAGGACACCGTCGCCGCCGCCCGGTACGTGACCACCCTGACCGAGCACGCCCACGCGCGGCTCGCCCTGTACGGCTTCTCGCTGTCGTCGTTCGCCATGCTGCGCGCGCTACGCGAGTTGCACCCAGTCGTCGACGCGGTGGTCTGCGACAGCGGGCCCGCCTGCGACCCTCCGGCGATCTCTCCGAACCTGCTGCGCGAAGGCCTGCTCACGCTGCCGGAGCGTGCGCGCGGCGGACGGGCGGGGGCGGTCGCCGAACGGTCCTTCGAGCTGTTCAACCACCTCACCATCGGCGGCGCCCACTGGCCGCCCGCCCCGGCCGCGCCCGGCTACGCCACCACCCCGATGCTGTTCATCGGCGGCGGCGCGGACGCCGTGGTGCCCGCCGAAGAGATCGTGCGGCTGGCCCGCCGCTATCCGCACGCGCGTACCCTCGTGCTCCCCGACGCCCGCCACCTGCGCGGCCTGTGGACCGACAAGGAGCGCTACACCTCGACCGTCCTGGAATTCCTGGACCGGGCCTGCGCCCCGGCCGCGAACGACCCCGGGGCGGTCGCCGATCCCACCAGGACGGTGCACCGATGAGACTCGGACTGAACCTGCGCTACCTCGGCAACCTCGGTGCGGGCGCCGACCCGAGGACCTCCGCCCGGTACGTGGTGGAGGCGGAACGCCTCGACTACGCGGTGGCCTGGACCGCCGAGGCCTTCAGTTCGGACGCGGTGTCCCTGCTCGGCTACCTCGCCGCGCAGACCAGCCGCATCGACCTCGGCACGGCCGCCATGCAGATCCCGGCCCGCAGCCCCGCCATGACGGCGATGACCGCGACCACCCTCGACATCCTCTCCGAGGGCCGGCTGCGGTTGGGCCTCGGCGTCTCGGGGCCCCAGGTCGCCGAGGGCTGGCACGGTGCACGCTTCGACAGGCCGCTGGCGCGCACCCGCGAGTACCTGGACATCGTCCGGATGGCCATGCGCAGGGAGGACGTCGTGTACGACGGCGCGCACTACCGGCTCCCGCTGCCCGACGGACCGGGCAAGCCACTGCGCCTGGGCACCCGGCCGCGTCGCAAGGACGTGCCGGTCTACCTGGCGGCCGTCGGCCCGCGCAACGTGGAACTGGCCGGCGAGATCGCCGACGGCTGGCTCTCCGTGTTCTTCCCGCCCGAGACCGTCGCCGAGCACCTGCCGCTGCTGCGGGCTGGGCGGGCGAGGACCGACCGGGACCTGACCGGGTTCGACATCGTCTCCTCCATGCCCGCGGTCGTCGGCGAGAACGTCGCCGACTGCGCCGACCGCGTCCGCATGTACACCGCGCACTACCTGGGCGGCATGGGCTCCCGCAAGGAGAACTTCTACAACCGCCTCGCCGCCCGCACGGGTTACGCGGACGCCGCGCGGCGCGTCCAGGAGCTGTACCTGGAGGGCCGCCCGCGCGAGGCAGCCGCGGCGATCCCCCAGCAGTACCTGGAACGCACCTGCCTGCTCGGCCCCGTCGAGCGCATCGCCGACACCCTGCGCGAGCACGCCGGGTCGGGAGTCACCACACTCTCCGCGATGATCTTCCCCGTCGACGCGGAGGACGGCCTGCGGACCCTGCGCGCACTCGCCGACGCCCTGGACAAATCAGGCGTCGGCTGATTGCCGTCCCACGGACGGCGCCCGGCACCGGGCCCGTCGCCCGCCATCCGTCGCCCGCCGCGTCGGCCCGGAACCGGGCCCGCTGCCCGCCGCGTTCTCCGTCGCGTCCCCCGCCGCGGACTTTCCACCCCGGGCCTTCATTGCCTCGGCCCCTGAACCTTCGACCCCCCAGGAAAGGCACGGTCGCCCCGTGTACGACGTCATAGTGGTGGGAGCGCGGGCCGCCGGCTCCCCGACAGCCATGCTCTTCGCCCGTGCCGGATACCGCGTGCTGCTCCTGGACCGCATCCGTCACCCGCGGGACACCCTCTCGACGCTCTACATCCATCAGCCCGGCGTCGCCCATCTGAAGCGCTGGGGCTTGCTCGACGCGGTCGCCGCCACCGGCTGCCCGCCGCTCGACCGTGCCCGTCACCAGGTCAAGGACGTGGTGCTCGAAGGCTGTTCGTGGCCTGCCGACGGCGTCACCGCCGCATACGCCCCGCGCCGGTACCTGCTGGACCAGATCCTCACCGACGGCGCGATCGCTTCCGGCGCGGAGTTCCGCGCACAGTCCGCGGTCGACGAATTGGTGTTCGAGGAAGGCCGGGTGGCCGGCGTCCGCTACCGCTCGGGCGGGCAGCAGTTCGAGGAGCGGGCCCGTCTGGTGGTGGGTGCGGACGGCATGCGCTCCAAGGTCGCCGACCTCGCCGGTGCTCGCACCGAGCTGGAGGACCCCATGCTGACCTGCGCGTACTACTCGTTCTGGTCGGGAATCGACACCGGCTTCGAGGTGTACGAGAGCGCCCGCAGGTGGGCGGGGTTCGTTCCCACCAACGAGGGGCTGACCCTGGTCGGCACTTACTTTCCGATGAAGGAGTACGACCGGGTGCGCGCGGACGCCCGTACCGCCTACCTGGAGAACATCTCCGCGATCACACCGGTGCTGGCCGACCGGATGGCGGGCGCGACGCAGGAGGACCGGCTCTTCGGCACAGGCAACCAGCGCAACTTCTTCCGCCGGGCGGCGGGTCCCGGGTGGGCGCTGGTGGGGGATGCGGGCCACCACAAGGACTCGCTCACCGGAAAGGGCATCACCGACGCGTTCCGGCAGGCGGTCGCGCTGGTCGAGTCGGTCGGCGACGGGCTGCGGGATGCACTGGGTCTTGACAAGTCGCTGGGCCGGTACGGCGAGCGACGCAACGACCTGGTCATGGACGGCTACCGGGACACCCTGGCCGCGGCGGAGCTGCGTCCGGGTCGTCGACTGCCGCTGATGCGCGCCATCGTGGGCGACCCGCAGATGACCTCGCGGTTCTTCTCCACCATCTCCGGAGTGCTGCCTTCCGCCGAGCTGATGACACCGGAGCTGCGGGAACGCGTCGGGGCGTGACGCGCCGGTCCCCCCGCGCGAGGACGAGCGGGGGAGGCCGGCGCCGGCCGTGCGGGGCAGCGCCGTCAGATCCCGGCCACCGCCGGATTGGCCGCCACCGAACGGAAGGACTCCCGGGGGTCGGAGACGAGCCTGCGCGCGTCCAGGTCGAGGATGCCGCCCACGTTGAACACCTCCGCCACGAGGGTGCCGTCGGCCTTGGTCATGGTCTGCTCCACCCGGAAGCTCTTGCCCTCGCCGAAGACGAAGGCGCAGGTGATGTCCACCTCGTCACCGGCTACCACCTCGCGGTGGTAGCGGATGGTCGTCTCCAGGTTGACCGGGCTGACGCCCTTCTTCAGCAGATCCGCCTGGTTGATTCCGGCCGCTCGCAGCAGTTCCCAGCGCGCGTGCTCCGCGTGCTGGAGGTAGACGTTGCCGTTGAGGTGCCCCTGCGCGTCGGTCTCGTAGACGCGGACGGTGACCCGGACGGTGAAGGGCTTGGACATGGTCTTCCTTTCGGGGGTGCGCATCTCATGCGCCGTGGGTGATGTGACGGGCGACTTCCACCCGGGAGCTGATGCCGAGCTTCCGGAAGATCGCCCTGAGGTGGTAGTTGACGGTGTGCGGTGACAGGCCGACCCGGCGTGCGACCTGACGGTTCGTCAGGCCCTCGCTGACCAGAAGGGCGATGGACCGCTCGGTCTTCGAGAGTGCTTCCCAACCCGCGGTGGCGGCCCTGCCCTGGCGGGGAGGGTTCGCGACGGGCGTTCCGTGCGCCTCCGTGAAGGCCCGGATGCGCTCGATGTCGCCCTGCGAACCGATCTGCTCGAACCGTGCAAGTGCGGACCGCAGTGCGGCGGAGCCGAGAGCGCCGTTCTCCTCCTGCACGCTCAGGAGCATCCCCAGGTCCTCCTCGGCGAGCGCCCCGGCGCACGGGCTGACATGTTCGCGTGCGGCCCGGCGTAGCGCCTCGGAGTCCCGCTCCAGCAGCCCCCTGGCGTGCAGGGCGGCGACCGCCAGGGTGGGGTGCTCCGCGTTGGCGGCCGCGAACCTCTCGGCGGCCGTCACCACGGTGGCGGCGAGCGGCATGTCGTCCGCGGCCAGAGCGAGTCTGACGAGCCAGGCCGCAGCGGCAGCCTCCTCCACGAACAGCTGGGGAGAGCTGAGGAGATGCGCGTACGTCGTGGTCAGCAGCTCCGCCGTGCGCTGCGGACCGAGCTGTACGGTGGCCACCAGGCACTCGCCCCAGTCGAAGTGGATCGAGGGGAAGACCGTGCTGTCGGCGCCCACGGCTGCCCGGCAGCGCCACACGTAGTCGGCGGCCGACGCCAGGTCGCCGCGGCGCAGTGCGACCAGGATCAGCACCGCCTGCCCGACCGGTACGACCCAGCCGCCGCCGCTCCTCGCCGCGATCTCCAGCCCGGTCTGCGCGGAGTCCTGGGCTTCCTGGAGCCGGCTGGACTGGAGCAGCACCATGGCCCTGGCGATCAACGGAGTGGCCCTGTGCGGGCCGCCGAGCACCTCGGCCTCCGCCCGGGCCGTGTCGATCAGTTCCTCGGCCTCCTTGAACCGGCCGGTGTCGGACAGCTTGGTGGCCAACGCCAACTTGACGTACGGGGACCACAGCGGCGGGGTGGCCGGGCCCAGGCTCTCGACGGCGCGCCGCCCCCACGCGAGCCCCTCGGTGAGGTTTCCCACGGCCCATTCCAGGTTGGACACGACCACGGTGGCGGTCACCGCGTCCGCTTCGTCGGGGCGGCCCGGGTGGGCGGCGAGCAGCGCCCGCGCCCGGGTGGTGGTGCGCTGCACGCTGTCAGCGAAGAGGGAGACCGTGTTGCGGGTGATCCGCTCGGTCCGTTCCGAAAGCGGTGCGTACGCGGTTCCGACGGGCCCCGCGTCGCGGTAGTGGCCCTGCAGTACGGCGGTCAGTCCGGTACGCAACTCTTCGGTGAGGCCCAGCGGCAGCGGCTCGGCGCGGGTGCTGCGGGCCATCAGCAGGGCTGGCAGCAGCCGGTGGACGACTCCGGGCCCGGCGGGCGGCACCGGGAGGGGGCCGGGTACGGGTACGGGCAGGGGGGCGCTCGTTGATCCCGGCACCGAGCCGGGGGGAGGCGACCCTGGCCCGGTACCGGGGGGAGGACCGGCGGCAGGCCGGCCGGTGATCAGGAATTCCGGCGGCATCGGTACCTGGAGACAGTGCTGCCTGCTCAGGGCGCTCATGTCCTGGCGCAGCGCCTGCCGGACCGCGGAGGGAAGCGAGTCGGCGATGGAACGCCGTACCAGCTCGTGCTGGAACAGCAGCTGCTCGCCCGGGCAGATCAACAGGCCCGAATCAATGGCCTCGTTCAGTGCGGGAAGCATCGACGCCGTGGTCTCCCGCAGCATCGAGGCGACTTCGGCGACCATGAAGGAGCCGCCGACCGCCGCGGCGACCTGGACGAGCTGGCGGGCCTTGTCCGAGAGGGAGTCCAGCCAGTGCTGTGCAAGGTCGCGCACCCGTCGTGGAACGCGTTCGTCCAGCAGTCGGACCCGGTTGTGGGAGATTTCCACAGAACCCTCTTCACGCAATCCGTGGACCAGCTCCACGATCAGAAGGGGGTTTCCTCCCGCGCCGGCGATCACGGCGGCGAGCCTCGGATCGGGCGCGCCGCCGAGGATGGCGGCGGCGAGTTCTGTAGAGGTGGCGTCGGAGAGCCTGCCGAGTTCTATCCGGTGGCATCCGGTGAATTCGCTGGAAAGGCGGCGCATCGCTTGGCTCTGCAATCCGGTGCGAAGCCCGATCACCCGGACCAGGGGAGCGGACCGGGAATTCGGCGGAGCCTTGTAGCGGGCCAGCGACGCCACTGCCTCGGTCAATTCGTCGGGTACGTCGTGCAGGTTGTCCACGACCACCAGCCGCGGCTTGGGACTCTGCGCGGCGGAGGCGAGCACTGCCCGGAGGGAAGCGGCCTCATGGCGCCCTGCCGTCCCTCCCGCCGCGGGGTTAAGGAAGGAAGAGATGGTGTAGCCGAGCTGCTCCGCAGCTCTCTGGGATTCCAGGAGCACCCTGGTCGTCCCCATACCCGGCGGTCCTTGGACGGTGAGCGTGTCGCTGCGCCCGGCAGCGCCCCCGCCAAGTAACTGCTCGATTCGTGCTAACTCTGTTTTCCGGCCGAATGTCTGAATTAATTCAGTGCGATCCGTCATGTCACCCTAAGTGTTCCCGTTCGAGTGAGATCCTCCGGCGAGGGCGGTGCATTCTACTCACGCCCGTCAATGTCGTCCATGGCGTACTCCCCCTTCCCGACGGCGGCCGAATGGCGGTCCGACCTTCCTTCAGACTGTCATGGGGGCCGTCAGGAAGCGGAGACACATCGAATTCGATGCGTGAGCTTCGTCTCAGTTTCGGATTTCGTGGCGATCGCGTGTCGTTTTCATGGCGGCAGAGTGTCGCGCCGGGCGGCGCGCTGTGGCTACGGGCGGTCGGTCCGGTGCGGACTGTGGCTGCCGGGCGCCCGTCTGGTGCCGACAGTGGCTGCCTGCCAGGCGCTCGGTCCGGCGCGGGCCGCGCGGGCCCTGGAGGCCATGAAGCAAGGGCGGGGCGGGGGCAGGTCTCGACGTGCTGACGTTCGTCTGGCGGGCAGTTGAAGCCGGCGCGCGGCTCAGGCAGTGGTGGGAATACGCGTCCGCGTTCGTTCACCGCTGGGCTTCGGCCCCGGTGCCGGCCCCCTGCCCGGCGCCGAGCATGCATGCCACGGGCCACCGCGGGTCGTAGCGGGCCCAACCCGGGTCCCCGGTGGTGGCGAACGCGACCCACGCGGCGTGGACCGAGGCCGCGAGACCGGCTGGGGCCGGCACGGGTCCGAGCAGCCCTGTGTCCCCGTGCAGCCAGGGCTCGTCGGCGACGTCGAACACGAAGGGCAGTTCCACAGTGTGGGCGGCGCCGAGCCGTCCGCTCAGGGCCGTCGAACACTATCCGAAGGAATATGCGTACGTACGCCCACCTGAGATCCGCGCGTGCGCCTGTGCCATGCGCGCTGTACCCGCGCCGAACAAAGCCTGTCCGAGCAGGGCGGAGCGCAGCTCGCCCGGCGCCGCGTCCGGCCGGGCCGCGCGGTGCGCGGCGAGGACGGCCTCCGGAGCGGGGTGCAGCCGGTCGGCGACGGCGAGCACGTCGGCCTGCGTGGTGGACTCCAGGCCCGAAGTACGGTGTCATGTCGAGCCGGCCGAAGTCGCGGACCGGTGGCGGAGCGGTGGGGCCGGGCCGCGTGCCGTCGCGGACACCGGACCATCCCGGGTGCGGTGCGGGCGGCGCGAAACGCCCGGCGCCGACCGGTGGCGCCGCGTACGGGATGGCGCGGAAGCGCTCACCGGCTGTCTCACGGGCACCCCGCACGAAGCCTGCGGGACTTTCGACTACGGGATCTGCCTGCTGGGGCACGGTCGCCGTCCCGGGGGAGATCAGGAGGTCATCAGGGGGTCAGGACATGCGGGCGGATGGCCGCCCACTCCTTGATCGCGAACTTCGGCCCGCTGCGGGCCACCTCCACCGCCCCCTGGCCGCCGAAATGCGCGGGGAAGACGAGCGCGTTGGTGTCGGCGGCGCGGCCGAGCAGCTTGAGCCGTGTGGCGCGGGACTGCGCCGGGTCCTCGCAGAAGCACGAGTTGGTCTCCGGCTCGGTGATTTGCAGCGCCGTGTGCACCAGATCCCCGACGAACAGGGCCCGGTCGCCGCCGGATTCCAGGGTGAGCACGGACGAGCCGGGGGTGTGCCCGGGAGCGAGCTCGAGGCGCAGGTTCTTGTCGATCCGGTACGTCTGGTCCCACAGGTGGGTGAGGCCCGCTTGGTGGACCGGCGTGACACTGTCCTCGAAGACGTTCTGGTTCCCGCGGCCGAGCACGCTTCTGTTGTCGTTGGCCGGGTTCCAGAAGTCGAAGTCCCGCCGATTCATCAGGTACGTGGCGTTGGGGAAGGTCGGCACCCAACTCCGGCCGTCCAGACGGGTGTTCCAGCCGACGTGATCGATGTGCAGATGAGTGTTGACCACGATGTCGACGTCCTCGGGCCGCACCCCGGCGGCGGCGAGACGGCCGAGGTAGCCGGTGTCGCGACGGTTCCACACGGGAGCGTAGGGCCGTTCCTTGTGATTGCCCACGCCGGTGTCGACGAGGATGGTGCGTCCCTCGCTGCGCAGCAGCCACGACTGGATCGCCGTACGGCACTGGTCGCTCTGCGGGTCCCAGAAGTCGGGCGCCACCCATCCTCGGTGCTCCTCCCACGAGCCGGCCGGGCTGTCCGGAAAGAACTGTCCCGGGGTCAGCTCAGACGTCCGCGCACGCGGCTGCACCCCGAAGACGTCGGTCTGCGCGACCTGGGACCCCGCAGGCGGGTGGCGGGGCTGCGACGCGAGGAGGTGGCACAGCTGGCGGGCGGCAGCCTCTCGTACTACGCACGGCTGGAGCAGGACCTGTCGCGCGGGGCCTCGCCCGAGGTCCTCGACGCGCTTGCCCGCGCCCTCCTGCTGGACGACCACGAGCGCGAGCACCTCGACCGCCTCGCCGACGCCGCCCGGCACACGCCCCGTCTGCGCCGCCCCCGGCCCGAGAAGCTCTCCGAGGAGACCCGCGATCTCCTGCGTGCCCTCGACGGCGTCCCCGCGTTGGCGCTCGGCCGCCGCACCGACATACTGGCCTGGAACCCTCCAGGGCACGCCCTCCTGGCCGGGCACCTCGACTTCCTCGGCCCGAGCGACCCGGCGTGACGCCCCAACACCAGCCGGATGCTACGAGCTGCGCCATCCCGTCGTCGGCACGGTGACGGTGACGCAGCAGAGGCCGTCGATCGCCCGTTCCCGCGAGCAGTCGCTCATCGTGTGCACCACCCCCGCGGGCTCGTCGTCCGAGCGGGCTCTCACCCTCCTCGACCAGGCGACGCGCACCCGCGCGCCGTTCCTGGACGCTGCCGCCGCACCCCTCATGGGCGACCGGCGGTGGTGACCGCACCGGGCCCGTCTCCAACGTGGCGAGGCCCGCCACGGTAACCCGTGGGCGCACCCGCGGTCCTGGCCGCAGGGGTGGCTCGATGCCCCCTTCGGGCGAGGCGGTGTGCGATCCGGCGCTGGCTGCCGGAGTCGGGTTACAGCGGAGCCGTCACGAGGGTGCAGTGCACGGGGCCGGCGCGGGCCGGGTCGAGGGCGGTACTCGAAGGACGTGGCGACGCCGAAGTTGCCGCCACCACCGCGGATCGCCCAGCACAGGTCCGGATCCTCCGCCTGGCTGACCCGGCGCAACGTGCCGTCGGCGAGCACGAGGTCGGCGGAGATCAGGTTGTCCACGAGCAGTCCGCGGTAGCGGGCGAGCCGGCCGAGGCCGCCGCCGAGTGTCATTCCGCCGATCTCGATGTACGACTCCTGGGAGCCGGTGACCGCGAGCCCGTAGGGCATGGTCTCGGCATCGAACTCGCCCTGGACCAGGCCGGGTCGACCCGCAGGCAGGTTTTCAGGCGCGCTCGGGCCAGGTCGGACCTTGGTCGTTCCAGATGACGCCCCGGTTGCGGCAGAGACAGAAGGGGTGGCCGATGGGATCGGTGTAGACCTGCCAGCCGTAGCCGTTGGGCCCGATGAACTCCTGCTTCAGCGTCGCGCCGAGGTCGAGGACGCGCCGCTGCTCGGGCTCGAACTCGTCCACTTCGAAGTCGAGGTGGAACTGCTTGGGGTGCTCGGTGTCGGGCCACTGCGGAGCGCGGTAGTCGTCCACGCGGATGAACGCAAGCTCGATCTCGCCGAACTGGATGCCGGCCCACTCCCCGGAGCTGCCTTCTTTGACGGGACGGCTCGTCACCTCGGAGTAGAAGGCTGCCAGCTTCATCGTGTCCGGGCAGTCGATGATGAAATCGGTCAGTCGCAACATCCTGCGATCCTGCCACAAGAGCAAAAGTGCGGACGCCGCGACGGATCCCTCCCCGACCGTCCTCGGCCCCGCACAACCGGACGGCCTGCACGCCGCAGAGCGCACCGACGGAGCCCGCGCGGCCGTCGCCGGTCGGCTCCGGTTCGCTGGTGCTCGGCATGGCCGGCGTCGTCCTGTTCGGATCCCCATGGCTGCCTACGGCGCTGCCACCCGCACTCCGCTACGGCCCCCTGCTCCTGACCGTCCCGGTGGGTATCGGCGCCATTGTCTCCGGCATCAACTCCCTGCTCCCGGTGCGCGACGACGACGGCGTCCGGCGGTGGCGGGCCCGGACCGGCATCGCGCTGGGCGTGCTCACCGTCATCATCCCGGTCGTCCTCGTCGCCATCGGCTACCTCATGCTGTCGCAGGCGTACGCACACGCCCAATGACCGGCTCGGACACCGGAACGCGCGCTGCCCGGCCCGGCACTGCGGACGCCACCGAAGGCCGAGCCGGCCGGCAGGGCGACGACGGCAATACGTTTCCCGGCGCCCGGACCGGTCGAAGAGAGTCGCCAACTCTCCCGAAAGGCGGCGCCGAAGGGGCATATCGCGTGGACCAGCCAGTGGTCGCGGGGCGCCAAGTGATGGCCAAGGTTTTCCATTCGATCCCTTTTCTCCTTCTGTAGCCGGGAGTTGGCGATGAGTGGTATACCGGTTGCTTGAGGTTCCCATTGGGGGCTCCGCTATCGCAGCGGAGTCCGGTGCGCTGACTTCCGTTCCGAACTTCCCGGCCCACCAAGCCTTCTTCGTGAGCCGCGTGTACATCTCTTCAGCCCACGGAGTCCCCCAGGCGGCCCCGTCAGGACATTTCCTGCGGCCTCTCGGCGCTTTCTGCGCCCTGCTTCGAATGAAAAGACCACTCGGCGCACATCAACTATCCCCGGCAGCGGCTGCCTGGTTGTCAGGGGTATCCGGACGACGGCGCTGAGGAGATCAACAATTCCTCATCTGAGGGGTGCACCATGAGCATGGAAACATTCCTGCGTAACCCGCGGCTGGGCGGCGACCCCATCGGCGCTGCCGGTACCCAGGGCCCCGGATCCTTCTCGGTCTCGACCCAGCTGATGCAGGACGCGGTGCCCGCGGCTGGCGTGTCCGTGGGCGACGGCCGCAACCAGGAGGCCCTCTTCGCGAACCCGTTCAAGAGCGGACGGGAAGAAGCCCTGGTGATCAACCGGCAGCGGCAGCTGACGTACCTGGAACGGACGGACACCTCTTCCACCGGCTGGGTTCAGGAGCCGGTGGCGAACACACCGCAGGTCGCCGAGGTCGTCGTGGCCGTGCATCCCTCCGGAGACGTGTGGGCGATATGCAGCCCCAAGGACACGACAGCCAAGGTGTTCGGACTGGTCCTGGCCCTCGACGCGCGCGAACCGGACGGTACGGCGCGCTGTGTGTGGCAGGGCATGACCTCGTTCAACAAGATCGGACTCGCGGCCCAGGCGATGACCGTGTCCTACGCGCCCGACGGCGGAGCACTGGTCCTGGGTACGAGCGTGGAAGCCAGCAGCGGGCCCACGCACCTGGTTCTCACTCCGCAGTTGAAGAGCAGTGACGGCTCGGGAGGCGGCTGGTTCACCGAACCCACCGCGCTGCTGGTCCAGGGCCATCCGCTGGTGGGCGGCGGCTATCTGCCCTACCTCTCGTCGGGCGGCCGGCCCGGCACCTACGTCTACTACTCCCAGGACGGGCAGAAACTGCTCCGCTGGGAGGAGCGCATGGGTATGCCGGTGGGCGACGCCCTCCAAGTCAGTACGTCATGCGCACAGTTCTGCGGCGCCTACCACCAGCCGTACCTGAACCGCGACAACCCCCAAGGAGACATCGGGTTCCTCTACGTCGACACGAAGGGGTCTCTGGTCTGGGGTTACCGCATGTCGCCGGGAGGCGATGTCGTCACGGGGGAGGTCAGCGATGTGGACTTCGCGGCCAAGACGAGACTGTGGCAGGACGCCGACGGCAAGATGCACGTCTTCGGGCTCGACTCGGACGCCACCTTGACCGTGCTGCACCAGGCAGGCTGGGAGACCGCCGGCCGGCAGATCGGTGCGCTGCGGGTGCAGACCCTGCAACCGAAATGGACCCAGGCCCGCGTCGCGTCGGCCCCTCCGGGCATCGGCGGATACGACCTGGCCCGCCCGAACGACCGGATCGTGGCATTCGACTACACCCGGTCCGGGCACTCCGACCATCTCTTCGCCTACCGGCCCGGTCCGACCCACTACTACAGCGACCAGACCGTGTGGGTGGTCGAGCGGACCGACGAAGTCGGCGGGTTCGCCCGGGCCTTCAGCAACGAATACGGCCTGCCCGGCTACGACTTCACCTCCCCCGACGACCGCGTCGTCGCCTACGACTACACGGGGTCGGGAAGCGCGGACCACCTGCTGGCCTACCGCCCGGGGGCCGGCAAGTTCTCGATCTTCAAGAAGCGGGACGGGGCGGAAGGCTTCGTCCCCGTGGCCGGCGCCGCCACCGGCGGCATCGGCGGCAGCGATGGAACGTACGACCTGACGGACCGCCGGGACCGGTTGCTGCCCTTCGACTACCTGGGCAACAAGAAGAACGACCATCTGCTGGCCTACCGGCCGGGCACGCGCACCGCGTGGGTACTGGCACCGAAGGGCGACGGCTCGTTCACGCCGGTGGTCAGATCGTCGACCGGCCTGGGCGGATTTTCGCTGAACAACGCGGCGGACGAAATAACGGGCCTCGACTACAACAGCAAGGGCAGCAGCACCCACCTGCTGGCCTACCGCCCCGGATCGGGCATGGTGTACATCGTGGCGCCGGACAGGAAGGGCGGCTTCACCGCGGTCGTCCATAACCAGACCGGCGGGATCGGCGGCTGGGACCTGATGGAACCCGAAGACCGCCTCGTGCCCTTCGACTACTCCGGGATCGGCTGCGACGACCACATCCTGAGCTACCGGCCGGGCGACATCCCCGGCCACACCTCCCGCCAGGCATGGGTGCTGCGCCGGGACGGCGACACCACCACCTACAAGCCCAGCATCCAGGGCAAGGGTCTGGGCGGGTACGACTTCTCCTCCCTGAGCGACCTGGTGACCGGCCTGGACTACAACGGCACGGGTGGCCTGTCCTACCTCGTCGCCTACCGGCCCGGAACCGGCAAGGTCTCGGTGATGGGCCAACGCGGCGCGAACCACATCGCCCCGGTCTACCAGACACCGCCACCACCGGCGACCACGGTCACCGTGGGAGTGCACGCCGCGGTGGTGGACTACCAGCTGGATCCGTATCCGGACTACAGGCCGTCCGAGCTGATCAAAATGAGCGGCATGCCTCCGGCCGAGGCGTACTGCGTGTGCACCCAGGACATCACCACCTCGCAGTGGCAGATGGACAAGGTCCGCCTGCCCGAACCGGTCAGGAAACCCGGCCAGTCCGCCCCTCCTCCTGACGTCGTCTCGCACTACGTCGCCGATGTCACCCTGCTGTCCAAGGCGGGCCAGCCGCTGCCGGACCACCCCGTGTCCGTGTCCGCCGACTCCCTGGTCGAGGTCCAGATCGCCGAGATCTCCTACCAGGTCGGCCCCGGACGCCCCGTCGCCGTGACCACCAGCCCCCTGGGCAAGCTCGCCCTCGCCATCGCCGCGCGCGGGCTCAACCCGCCGGTGATCCACCTCAACGCCGACGGCCTCCAGTCCGGCACAGCCATCGACTTCGCCGCCCAGGCCAACGACTTCCTTGCGGGCAACGGCACCCTGCCGTCGCAGAACGGTATGTTCACCCCCGACCTGCTCGAGCACGCGACGGTTCCGTCGAACATGCCGGGAGCGCAGGAGGACCCCCCGCCGCTCGCCAACTGGACGGCCCTCAAAGAACGAGGTCTGACACCCCAGATCGTGGTCGACCACTGCACCAACATGTACGGACAGGCGGCGGGGAACAGTGCGCTCCAGCCCGTGCTGCTCGACGGCTTCGACGAACCCCAGCCCGTCATTGGGTACGTCATCCAGCTGTGGGATCCCGACCGGCCCGCCTACCAGGCCTTCCGTACCCAGCACGAACTCGACGCCTACCGGAAGTACCGCAATGCCCACCCCGCGTACGGCGGTTGGTGGGACGACTTCAGCAGCTGGGCCTCCGACGTCTGGGAGGGCATCAAGACCGGGGCAGCCAAGGTGGCCGAAGTCATCGTCACCACGATCACCGAGATCGCCATCTGGGTGGGCGACGCCATCGTCTCTCTCGGCGAAATGGTGATCGAGGCCATCGAGCAGGCCATCCAGGCCGTCGAGGCGGTCTTCCAGATGATCGCCGACGCCATCATGCGCGTCATCGACTGGCTCAAGTCCCTGTTCTCCCTCGGAGCCATCTGGAACACCAAAGTCGCACTGGAAGACGCCGTCACGTACTTCGTCCCGCTGTTCTCCTCGACGATCACTTACGCGCAGGGCCAGCTGGACGGATGGCTGACCAATGTACGCGGCAGGATCGACGACGCCCTCGACGACCTGACGCGGGAGTTCGGCGGAACGCGTATGGGGGACTTCGGCAACAAGGTCCCCGCGGCGACGGGACCCACCGGTACGCAGGTGAACACCGGCGAGCTCAACACGCCGCAGGCCAACTGGATGCAGAACAAGGCACTCTCCGGTAACGAGGCCTACCGGATCCAATTCCTGGACGCCCCCCCGTCCGGGATCGAGGAGGAACTGGCCGTCAAATTCACGACCATGTTCGATGCCTTCGGTGCCACGGGCCCGCAGGCCCTGTTCGCGAAACTGGAGGGCCTGTACGCCAAGATCGAAGGCTTCTGCACGGTCGATGCCGGAGCCGGCGCCGACCGCTCGGCCTTCGAAAGCATCGTCGAGATGCTCCGGACGCTCATCGACGCCGTGCTGGACGCGATCGGTGCTGTCGCCGACAAGGCCTTCGAAGCCGCGGCCTTGGCCGCCGCTTCCTTCGGGGACCTTTTCAACCAGCCCCTCACCACTCCCTTCGGGCTCCTCGAAGCCCTCTATGAGTGGGTCCACCAGCAGGCGCGGCCCAATGAACCCGCCGAGACGCTGACCCTGGGACGGCTCATCCTGCTGATCGCGGCCTTCTTCATGACGGTGATCCACAAACTCATCCACGGAGTGGACACCGAACCCTTCCCGCAGGGTTTCCCCACGAACATCCCGCTCCCCTCCTGGGACCCGCGCCACGTTCCGAGTACGGAGGAGGACCCGCCACCGGACTGGGCGCTGAACGACAGCCTGCTTCGGGTTCAGGAAGTCCTCGGCGTGTTCGCGGCGGTCTTCGACGGGTTGGCCACCTTCGGCACCGATCTGGTCGCCCTCAACCCCTCGGCCGGGAACAATGGGATGCGGCGCTTGGTCAACGGCATCGCGTGCTTCGGGAAGACCCTGTCCCTCGTGGTCACCTGTCCGCCGGTTCTCGGCAGCACATGGGAGCAGACGGAGGGTACGGTCGCCTGGGGGATGCAGGTCGGCAGATTCGGCTGCGACGTCGGCCTGACCGCCGCCGGCCATCTCGTCAAGTCGCTGGGTGAGCGCTCCACGCTGCTGAAGAACGCCGGAAGGGTCATCGAGGACGCCCACCACATGATCGAGGGATCGGCCGGGCACTTCGTCCTCGGCGGCGTCTCGATGGGCTGCGGCATCGCGAGCGTTCTGAAGTCCCCGCCGGAGAGCAAGGGGCTGACCCAGTGTGCGCTGGCAAGTACGGTGCTCGGGAACGTTCCTGACATCCTCCAGGTCTTCCGCACCATCGCCCGGGCGGTGTCCAGGGACGCCCTGCCCACGAAGTACATCATCGGCATCGTCGCCGTACTGGACGGACTGAGCGTGGCCGGGTCCGATCTGCTGATCGCCGTACCGGCGATCGTCGAACGGTACAACCTGCCGACCATCGACACGACCAACCCGTCCGACGCGACCGTCGGCGTCGAGTACACGTGGACGTTCAAGGGAACCGGCGGGGAGCGGTCCATCAACGACTCGAAGAAGTTCACCTTCTACGACCGGATGCCGGCCTGGCTGACCACGCGGGACGAAACCACCGGGATGGTACGCGGGACGCCCACCAGCGCGGACGTCGTCACGCCACCCGTTAAGTTCCTCGTCGCCTGTCACGACGGATTCGCGCCGCCCCAGGGGAAGACGGCCGAATTCACCATCACCGTCAAGGAGAAGCAAGCCTGAGCCGCTCATCCGCCGAACTCGCTGAGCCGGCGTCCGAGGGTCCCGCGTCGACGAGCAGTCACCCGTCGACGCGGGACCGGCCGATACAGGACCCTCAGACTCCGGTCAGGCTGTATGTACCCGTTCCGTCCTGCCGGCCGCTGGAGTACTGACGGATCAACTCCCCGTCCGCGTAACGGTCATGGCCCATCATGGAGCCGGTGTACTTGTTCTGGAGACCGATCTTCGAGCTGCCGGGTACGTCGCGGTAGATGTAGAACCTCTGGAGGTCGTCCTCCCCGCAGGTAGCCGTCGTCAGGTAGGCCTGTTCCTGGTTGGCGATGTTCGCCGGGATGGTCGCGCATCCGCCGTTGCCCCAGTTCCACAGGGACGCCTCGATGACTCCGTTGCGCTCGGTCACGTTGCACAGGCGCCAGTTGTCCAAGTGGGCGCTGAAGAAGTTCGATTCGCGCAGGCGGATGCCGTCGTTGGCCAGGAGCGGTGCGCTCCAGTTCAGGGGCTTGCCGGGGACGTCGATCCGGTAGACGGCAGATTGGCAGTCCAGGGCAGCGCGCGGGGCGGCCTTGGCGGCCTTCGTGTTCTGGGTGGCCTTGGCGGCTGTTGCGGCGTTGTCGGCGTCGTGCTTGGCCTGGTCGGCCTTGGCCGAGGGGACGGGACCTGCCGCGTGTTTCGCGGTGGCGGCGGGGGAGCCGCAGTCCAACAGGCCCTGGGCCTTGGCCATGATGCTGTTGGCGGGGACCTTGTCCTCGCAGCGCACCGCGCCTTCCTCGAGGGTGGTGAAGGTGGTGTAGCTGCCCGTGTCGGGGCCCTCGGTCCACTTCAGGCCGCCCGCATCCGAGCGGTTGCAGTTGAGGCTGCCGTAGGTGCCGGTGACCTTCTTCGTCCCCTCGTACAGGCCGTAATAGCCGGGCTGGAAGAAGTTCCACGAGATCGACTTGCTGGTGCTGGAGGTTTGGGTGTAGTTGACCTGGACGTTCAGGCCCAGGCTCGCACCGACCGAGCCGAGGGCCTCGACGGCGAAGCTGCCCTGAACAGTGCCGTTGAGCCCGACGGAGACGGAGATGGTCTCCGTGACGTTCGTGTTGACGCTCTGGGTGCCGGTCGAGCCCTGGGTGACGTACCAGCCCTTGAAGTGCGTGATGGTGGGTGCGACTTCGGCGCTCTTGATGATCGGGTGGCGGGTCCCGAGATCGGCTGCGGTGCAGGTCTGGCCCGGCTGAATCGTCTGCCCTGCGACGGGCGCGGCCGGGGTGGCGGCGGCCGGAGTGGCGGCCAGGCCCACGGCGGCCGTTGCGGTGGCTATGAGCGCTCCGAGCCCTCTGCCCAGGCGTGTTCCTGTGGTGCGGCGCATCGTTGCTTTCCCCCTGCTGTGCGTGGTCTGTGAGATGAGTGTGAGTGAAACTAGCGCCGCCAAGGGCGACAGGCCTAGACCACAACTGGTCAAACCAGATCAAGAACTGTCCCGAACTCGATTGGCACAGAAGGGAGTTGCCCGGTTCCATGCTTTCGGTGTGCCCGCGAAGGGGCCACCGACGGAAGGGACCACCCTTGTGAAACACGTCAGACGCGGCATGGCGGCGACAGCTTCACTCGTCCTCACCGCAGCCCTGCTGGCCCTGGGCACCCAACCGGCCACAGCCGCCCCGGCGGCCCCTCCCCATGGCCACGGCACCTGCACGGCTGTCCCCTCCGGCAAGGAGGCCCCCAAGGGTGCGGCGTGGGCCTGTTACGAGGTCACTTCCGGACCACCCGCCCCCGCCCTCGCACGCGCTCTTGCCCCCGCTCCCCGCGATGGCGATCCGGATCCCGATCCGAACAGTCCGGGAAGCCTGTGCGACAAACAACCCAACTCCACTCGCCTCGCGTACTGCGTGACAAGGGGATTGAGGTGGACCTACCTGGACGCCGATCAGAAGACGGAGATCGGCAGAGCCGAGGGCGAACTCGGGATCTACTCCAAGCTCCAGGGCGTGCCGCAGGCCAATTGGAAGGAGAGCGTGGTCGTCACCCTGCACAGCAAATCGGACACGATCCCTGCCGTGGAATTGGACCTGCTGCCCATCTGCACCGGACAGTGCTCCGTGACGTCGGGGCCCCTCGTCGCGAAGCTGGAGAAAGTGGATGCCAGTGTTGGCGGCTCCATCACTTACAGCTCTTCGGTCGGCCCGGATGCCGAGGCACTGGTCCAGCCTCAATACCACGCGGCAATGAGGCTCCTGGTTCCCGGAACGCCCCTGCCATCTGTCAACACCGACTGGGTCGGCCCCCAGATACGCTGCGACGGCAAGACCGGCGAATGGACGGGCTGCGTCATCCCGGAGCACATGGCCAACGTGACCATCCGCAGGTCCCTCTACCGGGCCGCCGCCGTCACCTACGAGTGGGCACAGAACAACCTGACCACCCTCAGCATGGGCACCAAGAACAAGCCCCTGCACTACAAGAAAATGACCGAAGAGGAGAAAAAACGCAGTCGAGACCTCACCTGCAATCTGGCGCCGGACAGATTCGTCAAAGACCCTTCGGTGCCGGACGATTCGTGTGACGAGTTCCCCTTCGCCGCGACCCAGGAGGGCGGTAAAGCGGGCACCCGGTGCGTGGACATCCTCCCCCAAGAAGTGGGCGGTGTATGGGACGTCAGCAACGTCAAGGTCCTGCGCAACGACAATGTCAAAACAAATGCGCCCTGTGTACGCGGCCACGTCACCAACCAGGACAACATCGATGCGGGCAGTAAAGAATTCGGCGCGGCGGTGCGGTCCGACCGCATCCTCGACGGCGAGGCCTTCCAGGTGATCATCGCCCCGTAAGGGTCGGGTCTGCCTCCCCGGGGCACCGGGAGAAGCGGACCAGGGGCCGGTCAGGTTCGAAGCCTCGGGCGTATGGCCGCAACGGGCCCAGTGTCGTCGAAGACATGGGCCCGCTCCCCGAAGCGGCCCGTCACCGGGGCGGGGGCGGCGGGATGGGCCGGCCGGGCTGTTGTCCGTCGTCCCCGATCGGCGACCTGCGCTCTGCGGCAGCGACTACTGCCGGACCCCCGAATCAGGCACCACCACGCAGGTCATATCCCTCGACACCGCACCCCAGCCGGACAGGTCGTACGCCCCACGGGGCGGTGTCGGGTCAGCGCACCGGCAGCACCCGGGTGTGCTCCTGGCGCACGGCCTGGAGGGAGCGCGGGTCAAGGCCGAGCAGGTTCAGGATGGTCGGCGCGATCTGCTTGGTCTCGGCTTGCCGGCCGAGGGGTGGGCCTTGTGCCAGGCGGCGTCGAGGCCGTCCAGCAGTGGGCCGGGATCGACCCGGGTGAGGGCGGCGGGGTCGATGGGCGACTGACGGTGCTTGGCGGACAGGATGACGCTGGTGCTGTCGGCCAGGTGGTTCTCGCGGAGCCGGGCGGTCAGCGTGCCGATCTCGCCGTCCACGTAGTCCAGGCTCTTCGCCAGCAGCGGGCCGGGGACGCCCTTGGAGGCGTAGCCGCCGGCGAGGCCGTTGGAGGCGGGCAGCTTCTGCGCGGTCGAGACCGACTGGAAGTTGAGGCCGAAGACCGCCGGAGTGCCGACCTTGTGGTTGCGGCTGTGGTCGTATCCGTCGATCTCGTTGAGGACGGCCTGGGCCTTGTAGCCGTCGTACTGCTGGGTGGCCTTGTTGTCGTCGGTCCAGTCGTCCCGGGCGGGGTAGCCGGTGGCGTCACTGTTGATCTCCGGAGTGAAGAGATCCTGGATTCCGTTGCCCGAGGGACCGTTGAGGATGTCGTAGGCCGCGTGCTTGTCCGACCACGCGGTGCGCAGGCCTGCCTGGCGCGCCACCTCGAAGACGGTGTTCACCTGGAGGTAGGAGTGCGGCTGCACCGGCTTGCAGGTCTTGGGGTCGACCGGCAGCTTGGCGGGATTCAGCAGGCCGACCGGGCGGCCGGTCATCGAGAGCACACTGCCGGGCAGGCCCTGGAGTCCCTGTCCGGCGTCGAGGGCGTGAGGATCCTTGTCCAGGTCCTCGGTGAGGTCCACCTCCGCGCCGGGCTTGACGCCCGTGCAGCCGATCGTGCCCGCGGGGAGGAGCGACGCGTCGTAGGAGTCGTCGTAGTAGACACCGGTGGTGCCGGGCCCGCCGCCGGTGACCTGGGCGACCATGCCGGGCAAGGAGTCGGAGGGCGTGGTCGTCCCGGCGTTGCTGTACTGCACGCCGCCGCCGACCAGTCGGGCCAGCGCCGAGCGTGGGTGCTGCTTGACGTACCCCGACGAATGACATGTGAACTTCCGCCGAATGCCCTGGCGGCTTCCGGAGAGGGGCGTGGCGGGCCGTAACCGGTCGGTCCGAGTTCCGCAGAGGCTTTCGGGCCGGTCCGAAGTCCCCGCGGGGGCTTACCGGGGGCGGCGCTCCGGGCGCGCTGGAACGGGCGGATGCCACGTTCGAGTTGGGCGTGGCGCCAGACCTCGTGCGTGTGCGGGGACTCCTGGGCGCGTTCGTCGAGTGCGTCGTCGATGTGCGTTGTTTTGGTCGGCAACCTCTGGTGCGCGAAGTGGGGCAACGTCCGCACGGCGACCGGTGACCGGCCTTGGCCGGGGTGCTCGCCCGGACCGGAACCGGGCAAAAGTGGCTCGGAAAGGTGACCGTGCGGAGCGCCCGCAAAGCCGATCTGACGCACGGACAGGTTCCAGGATCGAAGGCGAGTGGTCGGCTATGAGCAGGAGGTGGGGCTGCACGGCGAAAACGATGAGCCAAACAGCCCGACTGCATGCGTATACCGCCCGCACATGCCGCTTCCCCGGCACGGCCCTACGGGGCGCCACGCCACCCAGTTCTTCGAAACGACCGCCGCTCCTTTTCGGCCAACGCCGCCGTAGTGGGCGACCTAAGGTCTAGACCACAGCTCTGTTGTCGGAGAGGATGCGCACCATCACCCCCCGTAATGAAAGGTGAGCGCATGTTTGGTTTGTACGGTCTGCACCCCAGCACTCCACCCGTCCTGCCCGCCTACCTCCGTATCGCAGATGAGCTGCGCCGCGACCTCGTTCGGCGCGCCATCCGGCCTGGTTCCAAGCTGCCGTCCGAGCGGGTTCTCGCCCAGGGGTTCCAGGTCAACCGTCAGACGGTGCGTGCCGCACTCCAGCGGCTCAGGGACGAGGGGGTTGTAGTGACAGATCGCCGTGGCACTTTCGCCCGGACTGCGGCGGCCGCCTCTTCTCCGCCTCAGGTCAAACTTCCGTCGTTTCCCGGGGTTCCGTCTGCCGGACCAGGCACAACAGTCCAGTCACGGCTGTTCCGCACCTCCCTTCCGCCTGCCCTGGCGGTGCCGCTCGGCCTTCAGCCCGGCGAGAACACGCTCACCCATCACCACCGCACCCTGCGCTCCACGGGTGAGACCATCCATGACGCCGTCACGTACTTCTCTCCCACAGCGACCAGCCATGTGCGCGAACTCCGGCTCTACCAGAACCGTGTGCCGGTGGGTGACCCGGACATGCGGCTGTTCTACGAATGGGTGGACAGGGCCGGACTGCGTCCGGTGATCCAGGAATCCGTCAGTCTTACGCGTGCGGGCGAGTGCCGGGCGGACGACCCTCCCCGGCTCGCGGCGCGTCGGCACATACATGATCAACACGGCCGCATCCTCGCCATTACCGACTTCGGCTTCACCTCGCAGTGGACTGAGCTGACCTTCGAGTTCATCGGACGCCCCCTGGTCCCGTCCTCCATCGCGAAGAGCACACCCGCATTCCGACACGCCTACCCCTGACAGTGCGAGCAACTGGCCGCGCCAGACAGTCACTTCACGTGCGAGCCGTCCGGGGAGTTCCCGTGGGCACCACGGTCGCGGCGGAGCTGGCTCCGCCGGATCGTGACGGCGTCGAATGCCACCGCGAGGTGCTGGGTGAGGCCCAGAGCCGGCTGGCCGCCCGGGACGCCGCCGCGAGGCGCTGCGCGTCGTGGGCGTGCCCGACCCCGAGGACGTGATGGCGTCTTCGTCTGCGTTCCGGGAGCGGCGTGACATGGAGGAGCACGGCGGCCGGCCTGTGGGCGGCGCCCTGTTCGGGATGTCTGTGTGGCTGCACCGGCAGCCGGCCGGCCCATGCCGTTCCCGGTTCGGTATCGCGTGTCGGGGGTCAGGTCACGTAGCTGTCGTCTGTTTCGCTTGTCGGGAAGCGAGCTGAGGTCGATCTGCCTGCGCGGTGGCCTGGAACGTCCCTGCTGCGGTGAATGCGTTGGTGATCGGCGCGATGAGCGAGGCGAGGCGGCGGGCGCCTGCGTTGCCGATCGGTGCCCATAGCGCGGCGCAGTGCGCGTCTGTCTCCACTTCGATGCGCTCGCGCGCCGCACTGCCGACTTCGGTGATGACGCCGTGGGAGTCGAGCCAGCCGCGTGCGACGAGGCGTGCCGTGGCCGCCTTCCACTCATCGTCGTCCCACCGGCGGGTCGCTCGCGCCAGAGTCATGGGGAGACGGCCGGTCGCGGCGTGCAGAACGAGACAGTCGCACGGCCCGAGGCCGTTGTCGGCGAGTACGACGAGATGGGCATCGCCGCGCCACTCGCGTGCCACCGTAATCCGCTGCCAGAGCGCGGCGAGAGGATCGGCGGGAAGCGTGACCGAGGCGTTCGCGGCGGCCAGCACCTTGCCGGCGTAGTCAGCGCCGGTGACGACCGTGTCGATCAGCATGCGCGCCTCGGCAAGGTGGTGATCGCTGAAATGTACGTTGACGCGCCGCATCGCCCGGCCGACGGCCCGGAGGCGGGCGTCCTGCCACTGCTCCGGCGGTGCGGCGTCCCATGCGCCCGCCATGGCCCGCACGGCCTGCGGGCTGAAGTTGTAGAAGGCAGCGAGCGTGACTTGCCAGGGCACGGGGCCCATCGCGGCCGACCGGAAGGCCAGATACGCCGGCCCTTGGTCGGTCACGCCGAGCTCGGCGGCCTCCTCGGCGGTCTCGGGGACGAGATAGGTGAACAGGTGGGCGGCACTGATGGCGCGGCTGACGTCACGGACGGCGTTCAGGTCCATCGGGCCGTCGCCGGTGGAGGCGGGGTGGGGAAGGGCGTCGAGGTGCATGGCGGTGGTGTCTCCGGGGGTCGGGTGGTGCTGTCAGGCGGGTGTTTCAGCGGTGGCGGTCAGGACCGCGCGTCCAAGGGTGTGGCCGGCCATGGTGAAGCCGAGGACGGCGGGTGTGGCGTCGGCCGGGACTCCTGTCGAGGGGATGTCGAGGGCGTGCACGACGACGAAGTAGCGGTGCGGGCCGTGTCCGGCCGGCGGGGCGGCGCCGATGTAGCGGGCCACGCGGGCGTCGTTGGGCAACTGGTAGGCGGCCTCCGGTATTTGTGAGCCGGTGTCGTCGCCGGCGCCCTCGGGCAGCTCGGAGACGCTGGCAGGGATGTCGACGACCGCCCAGTGCCAGAACCCGGACCCGGTGGGGGCGTCGGGGTCGTAGACGGTGACGGCATAGCTCTTGGTGCCGGCCGGGGCGCCGCTCCAGGACAGCTGCGGGGATGTGTCCTTCCCGCCGGGCAGGCCGGAGGAGTGCTGCTCGGGCGGCCACGCGGCCCCGTCGGTGACGGTGGTGCTGGTGACGGTGAATGAGGCCGCCTGAGGGAGGCGGGCGAAGGGGTCGTTGGCAGGCACAGCGGTCGTTCCTTTCCGGACGAGGACGTCCTCATCGGCTACTGAATCGACGGTAACACGGATAATCGATTATCTAGGGGATCGTCTAAAAGAGGCCTAGGATGGGCTCATGACTCAGACGGCGCACTCCTCGACCCCGCCGGGGAAGCAGATGCTTTCCGAGCAGGTCTACGCACACCTGCGGGACGCGATCATGCGTGGGGACCACCCTCCTGGCGCCCCTCTCAAGCCTCAGGATCTCGCCAAGGAGCAGGGCGTGAGCCTGGCTGTGGTGCGCGAAGCGCTCGTGCGGGTGGTCGGCGAGGGGCTCGCCGACCGGCTGCCCAACCGTGGTTTCGCCGTCCCGTCCTTTTCCGACCGCCGCTGGCAGGAGATCGCTGAAGCCCGTCGCACCGTCGAACCGGTCGTACTGCGCATGGCCATCGAGCGCGGCGACGTCGACTGGGAGGCCCGTGTGCGGGCCGCCCACCATCGTCTGGTGCGCACTCCGGCGTACGCGACGGGGGAGGGTGAGTACTACACGGGCGCTTGGGCCGAAGCTCACAGAGCCTTCCACCGCACGCTGCTTGAGGGGTGTGGCAACCGCGCGCTGCTGGAGACCTTCGACCGGTTGTGGACCCAGAGCGAGCTGGCCCGCCGTTGGTCGGCGCACCGCAACCCCGACCGGGACGGCGCCAAGGAACACCGCAGCCTGGAGAAGGCGGCGTTGGACCGCGACGCCGACACTGCGGCCGCGGTCCTGGTCCAGCACCTCACCTCGACCGCGGCTGCCCTGACCGACGATTCAGGTCGGGCCACCTAGGCTTACGCCGCGACACGGGGCCGAGGCGGGAGTTCACGTCCAGCGCGAACCGGCCGTAGGGGTTCCCGTGGGCCCAGAACAACAGGTGCCCGTGGATCCAGAACGACAGGGTCCCGTGAGTTGGAACAGCAGGGACAGAGCCCGCCGGTCGGCGTCGGTGAGCCGCTGGTGCCCCTTCTCCTCGCTCAGGATGTCCTGAAGGAGCCGAGGTTGACGTGCGCCAGGCGGACTTGAACGGGTGCCAGGTGAGCATCGGGATCGGCTGCGACTCTTTGGCGGAGTCGGTCAGGTCGCCGTCCGTGCCGTAGAAGAGGTCGTGGCCGGCGCAGTTCCCGTTGTCAACGGCCTGGAAGCTGTCGTTGATCTCGCGCCGCGGGCGCGTCGGCGAGGTAGTCGCAGGTGAACGCCGTACGCACCGCACGCCCGGGCGGGGCGGTCGTGGGCTCCACCTGGCGCGGGCGCGTCACTGGGCCCGAAGTCGGCCGCGGCGCGGAGCTGTTGGCGTGAGCGGCTCATGTGGGGCGGTCCGCCGTCCGGGCGAGCTGCACGATCTCGTCGACGGGCCGTCCGGTGTGCAGGGCGAGGGTCTGCGCGATGAGGTCGGTGAGGTCGGGCCAGGGCATGTTCCCGTGCGCGTTGTACAGGGCGACCAGGCCGTGCAGAGCGGTCCAGAGCAGCAGGCCGGCCTGCCACTCCTGTTCGGGGCCGCGACGGTGTTGCTCGTGGGGGTCCTGGTGCTCGTGAGGGTCCTGGTGTTCCGGCTGGTCCTGCTGGACGCGGGCCAGCGAGGCGACGACGGATCCGAGCAGTTCCTCTCCCGCGCCGTGTGCGTTCGTGGGCACCAGCTCGTCGGGCATCCCGCCGCCGAAGAGCGTGCGGTACTGCCCGGGGTGGTCGACTCCCCAGTGCACGTAGGCGGCGCACCGGGCGGCCAGGTCGGCCAGGGGGCCCTCGGCGCCGTCCGCGGCCGTGCGCATGACCGCCGCGAGTTCGTCGTAGCGCAGCCGCAGCACGTGCTGGACGAGCGCGCCGAGGTCCGGGAAGTGGCCGTAAATGCTCGCGGGGGCGACGCCGACCTCGCGGGCGACCTGCCGGAGGGTGAGCGTCTCGGGCCGTTCGAGCGTGGCCAGCAGCCGGGCGGCGGCCTCCACCAGTTCGGTCTTGAGGACCTGCCCCTGTCCCCGCGGGTTCCGCCGGCGTCGGCGGGGGACAGCCTCTTCGCTGCTCACAGGCGTACTCCCGGCGTTCGGCAACAGTCGTTCACTGTACCGCCGACCCGTGCACCCGCTCTCACTCCCTCATCTCTGACAACTCCCTCTCCTCTGGCCCTCTGTCTTGCTCCTCCGGCCCTCGTCTTGACAGCGGGTTACCAACACTTGTTCACTTACGAAGCCAACAGGTGTTCAGTCATTCGGGAGGAAGCATGCGCATCGCCGTACTCGGGGCGACCGGCAGGGTCGGCCGCCTCATCGTGGAGCAGGCCCTTCAGCGCGGGCACGAGGTCGTCGTACTGGTCCGCCGACCGGAGACCCGCCCGGTGTCCGGGCAGCCGACCGTCGAGATCCGCCAGGCCGACGTCACGGTCCCCTCCGGGTTTCCGGACCTGACCGACGTCGACGTGGTGGTCTCCGCGCTCGGCCGTGGCAAAGACGACGGCGAGGGGACGCTCGTCGCCGGCGCGAGGGTCCTCGCCGACCTCCCGGTGCGCACGCTGTGGCTCGGCGCGCTCGGTTCCGGCTCCTCCGTCGGCGCCGGCGGCGGGATCTATCAGTGGGTCATGAAGGCATTGGTCGGCGAGGAGCTGGCGGAGAAGGCCGCCGCGGACTCGATCGCCCTCGACGGCGGCGCGACCGTCTTCCACGCCCCCGACCTGTGGGCCGGCGGCGTCAGCACCGAGCGCCGCAACATCCCTCTGGAGGACTACACGAAGCCCGTCCTGCCGCCGCACGCCTCCCGTGCCACCGTCGCGGCGCTGATGCTCGACGAGGCCGAGCGGCCGACCCGCGCAGCGGGAATCCTCGTGCCGGTGGGACGCGTCTGATGCGCGGGTACGTCGCCGTCGAGGAGGCCATCGCGATCCCGGGCCTGGCGGACCGGCGGCCGCCGACGCCGATGCCGGACAACATCGAACCCGCCTTCCTCGCGGACATGGCCGCCCGGCTGCCCGACGTCACGCGGTTGCGGCTGCCCGACATGGACGCCAACGGCATTGCCCTACAGGTGCTTTCCCTGACCGTCCCGGGCATCGAAGCGGAAGCCGATCCGGCCCGCGCGGTGGACAATGCCCGGTACGTCAACGACCGTCTCGCCGAGATCGTCGACGCCCACCCCGGCCGGTTCGCCGCCTTCGCGGCGCTCCCGCTCCAGGACCCGGCCGCCGCCCTCACGGAGCTGCGCCGAACCGTCGAACGCCTCGGGTTCAAGGGAGCGCTCGTCAACGACCACATCCAGGGCCGGTACCTCGACGACCCCGCCTTCAACGGGGTCTGGGCCGCGCTGGGCGAACTCGGTGTACCGCTGTACCTGCATCCCGGCATGCCACCCGCGGACCGCTGGCGCGTCCTCGACGCCCACCCCGAGCTGGACGGCGCGTTGTGGAGCTGGCAGGCGGCCACCGGCGGGCACGCCATGCGCGTGATCATGTCCGGGGTGTTCGACCGGCATCCGGAGGCGGCGATGATCCTCGGGCACGCCGGCGAGTTCCTCCCCTTCCAGCTCTCGCGCTTCGACTCGCGCTACGCGACCCTCACCGTGCCGCACCCCCATAGGCGCAAGCCGTCCGAGTACTTCGGGAAGAACGTGCTCGCCACGACCAGCGGTGTGTTGTCCCCGGCCGCGATCGAAGCGCTCGTGCACGTGCTCGGTGCGGACAGCGTGCTGTTCGCCGTCGACTACCCCTACGAGAGGACAGGTGCGGCCGTCACCGCCCTCGAACAAACCCGCCTCCCGGACGCCGACAAGCAGAAGATAGCCTTCGGCAACGCCCGTCGGCTCCTAAGCCTTTGAGCGTCCCTCGGGACCAACTGCCGGGCGCGCTACGGTTGTTCCGGCGTCGACGTCCGGCCCGGGCCCGGGCCGGCGGATCCGCGGGACGAAAGGCCCTTCAGCGGGCCTTGCGAGACCCGACCAGGATCTCCGACTTCCGGGCGCCAACGCAGAAGCGGACCTCCGCGTTGGCGAAGTCCGCTCCGTACTCGGTGACCAGGCGGTGAAAGGGCCGGTACCGGTGTGCCGCTGCTTGCGCGGAACCCCCCGCCGGCCTGCGCTCCGGCTCGCCGCTGTGGCGCGCCGGATGGCCGACGCAATCGAAGGCAGCACCGTCCGCGTACTGCGGCACACCGCGCATCTCGCGGCCCGCGAAAACCCGGAAGCCGTCAACGCCGAAATCCACGCCTTCCTCGCCGCCCTGCCCGTCGCGGCCTGACCAGGCAATCACCCTCATGCCCTACACCGCCCACGCGACGACCGTGCCCGACTGGGTCCTCGCATTCATGGACGCCATCGACACCCTGGACTTCACCGATGGCTTCGCACCCCTCACCGAGGACACCGACATGTACTTCGGCACCGCCCACGTCCATGGCGTCGAGGCCATCAAGGCCTTCTTCGTCAAGATCGACGCGCCGCTGAACATCACCCATGAGGTGCTTGAGTGCTGGACCGCGGACAACGGTGTCCGGTTGCTCCGCGGCGAGGCGGTCATGGCCGAGAAGAGCCGACCCGAGCACGTGGTGCGCGCTCCGTTCATGCACATCTTCGACCTTGCGCAGGAGGAGCCCGTACGGGTCCGGACCCTGAGGGTCACAGCGGGGCCGCTGCGCACGGACTCCGTCATGTGACCGGTGGTCCGGCCCCGCCTGCCGCTGCGTGGACCGGCCCGACCGCTGGGTGTGAAGAAGACACCGCAGCCGAGAGTCGAGCCAACGGGCTCACGTCCGGCAGGCAGGAGTGATTGCCGGAATCACACGCTGGCCCGTGCCCGGGGGCGGGGATTCAGGCGGAAGCGGAATGCCGGCCGGGGCCGAGTTCCGGGTGGGCTTCGAGAAGTCGGTCGGTGGCGGCCTGGCGCCAGGAGTCCTCCAAGATGTCGCGCAGCTCACCCAGTCCCTCCAGCGCGGCCAGCCGTACTCTCACCCAGGACGAACCCGCTTCGTGTGCCGGCACCCAGAACTTCTCCGGTTCCGCGGCGATCAGTTCGGCCCGTTCGTGTCGGGGGCAGCGTACGGCGATCGAGGTCTGCTCATCCGGGACGGTGATGAACATCCTCCCGGCCACCCGGAAGGTAGGCATGCTCCACGCCTCCTTCTCGGCGGTCTCGGGAAGGGAGAGGGCCATGCGCCGGACATCCTGGGCGGTCGGTGTGTGTGTCACGACGACCACGGTAGTGAACCCTGGACGCCTGACCCGCGCAGGGTGATCACTTCGGACCGGTGCGGGCGCCCGTCACAGCCATCGCGCGCCGGATCAATGACAAGCCGCGCTAGACCGCCAGGTTCTCAAGGACTTCCGCACCCGGGAGCTGGGCAAGCGCCCAACCCGGGACGATCAGCTTGCCGCGTCGCCGGCCGCTGCCGATGAGGACGTACGGGGTGTCCACCACCGCCGCGTCCACGAGCAGCGGCCACGAGGCGGGCAGACCGATGGGGGTGATCCCTCCGTACTCCATGCCGCTCTCGTTGACGGCGACGTCCATCGGCGCGAACGACGCCTTGCGCGCGCCGAGATGCCTGCGGACGGCACTGTTCACGTCGACCCGGGCGCCGCCGAGGACGAGGCACGCGGCGAGCGTGGTCTCACCCCCGCGCTTGGCGGCGACCACGACACAGTTCGCGGACGCATCCAGAGGCACGTCGTACGTCTCGGCGAAGACTGCGGTATCGGCCTTCGCGGGATCGCTGTCGACGTAGATGACGGCCTGGGCCGCGCCCTGTGTGTCCCAGCTCCTGAGAGCTCCGGCCACGGGCGCGGCAAGGCTGTCGTGGACGTCGAGCGCGGTGTGAGCGATGTCGAAATTGCCGAAGGGGGCGGAAACTGGGGTGGCCATGGACGGACTCTAGTGCAGTGCGCGATTGCCTTCGGGCCGTCTCCCGAGGGCCTGGCTCCCCAACCCGGCGGTCCCGCCCACCGGTCGGGAGCCCGGTCGTGGCGAGGCTCCGGGCGGGTGCCGGCAGCATGGTGACGGGGCCAGCTCCGTGCCCGGTGCCTCTCTCCGAGCCAGTGACAGACGCGAAGCGCTGCGCGATGAACACGCACAACGTCCCAGAGCGAACCCCGTCCATGAGTACGAACTCGCGGACTTGGCCGGCGTCCTGACTGATCACCGCCCCGATCCTGGGATGAGGATCGACCGCGATGTCCACCACGACGAGCACGTCAAGGTGCTGTCGGACTTGGCTCCATGGAGGGCACTTTGGGCCATCGCCAAGTGGACCAACTGCCCGATGGCGGCTATCCATTGCCCGTCTGGTCAGGCAATTGGTCGCAGCACCACCGCGAGGCGATCCTGAGATCGGCGACCAGCACGTGCCGCGCGGGGGCCAGCCCCGCGCGGCACGTGCCGGGTCAGATACCGAACGCGGCGGCGTAGCGGACGGTCCCGCTGGGGAGCGGATGGCCGGCGTCGAGGCTGAGGGCCATCAAGGCGTCATCGGGGACGTCGATGGTCAGCCCGATGCCGTGATTCGAGGCACGGGTGAACCCGAACCGGGGGTAGTAGGCCGGGTGCCCGAGGACGACCACGTGGCGCTCACCGAGGGATCGTGCCGCGGCCAGGGCGGCACGGACCGCCGCTGTGCCGGCACCGGTGCGCTGCTGTTCCGGCCGGACGGCGCTCGGTGCAAGGCAGAGGGCCGGCGTGGTGTCGATGTGGCAGCGGGTCAGCAGCGCGTGACCCACCAGGTGGCCTGTCTCGTCCGCTGCGACGAGGGAGAGGCCCTTGATCCAGGCGGTCGAATCGGCGCGCAGGCTGTCGACGAGGTCGGCCTCGGCGGGAGTCGAGAAGGCGGCGAGGTTGATGCCGCGGATGGTGGGGATGTCGGCGCTGGTTTCGGCGCGCGTGTTCCACAGTTTGGCCGAGAGCCGATGACCAACCGTGACCTCATCGTCAGACCCTGCCGTTCGAATGCGGCGGAGAAGACATCGGCCCGGGTGCCGGGCAGGCGAAGCCTTCATGGTCGGATTACTGATGCCATCGCGTATGAGGTCTCTTCCCCGCCCGGGGCCGGCGGCCAGGACGCGACGCTGACGGCGTCGGTGCACCACTTTGCCGCCCACTCGGTCCTGGGACCGCATCTCCGACCGGGGCGACCAGGGTGCGGCCGGGTGGAAGGACCGACCGTCACCAGGACGTTCATCGAGCCCGGCCTGTCCGTACGCGACGGCTTCGCCGAAGGACCGCTCGCCGACAGTGCACTGGTCCGCACGGCCCGCGCCGGGAGGCTTCTCGACGAACTGCTGGAGCAGGCACCCACGATGACCGACGCCCAACTTGCGCGACGGCGGGCACGGGGCGCTGCCACGGTGATCGGCGGTGGCGTTCGCCGATCAGGCACGGTCGTGGAGAGTGACGTGGTAACCGTCGGGGTCGGCAAAGGTGAACGTCCGGCCGAAGGGCCCGTCGATCGGTGCGGAGACGATCGTGTGACCGTCGGCGACGAGAGCATCGTGGATGGCCTGGACGTCTGTGGCATGGAGCCAGATCGCGGCACCGATGCCGGGCTGGGCGACGGATGCGAGATCCGTGCCGGGAACGATGGTGCGGAGCGCGAACGCGATCGGCCTGGTCTCGAAGACGACGGCGTGCGGAGGTCCGGCCTGCGAGCGGACGAGGCCGAGGTAGTGCTCGTAGAACGCCTGCGAAGCGTCGAGGTCGCGTGCCTGGAGCGAGATGAAGTCGGGGCCGGTCGCGGGCATGATAATGCTCCTTCTCTTCGTGTCAGATTCCTGACACAGGTAAAGCTATGTCAGACTTCTGACATGAGTCAAAGCGATGTCGGCATCGACCTGGACAAGTCACTGGGCTACCTGCTGAAAGAGGCTTCGAGTGCCCTGCGCGCAGCCATGGAGGAGGTGCTGCGGCCACTCGGAATGAGCGTGACGCACTACTCCTGCCTCGAACTGCTGGCCCAGCGGCCGGGCTTGTCGAACTCCGAGCTCGCGCGGGGCGCGTTCGTGACACGTCAGTCGATGAACGTGCTGCTTCAGGCCTTGGAACGAGATGGCTACGTGAGCAGGCCCGCGGAGGCGCCCGTCGGGAAGGTTCTTCCCGCCCGGCTCACGCCTCGCGGGCGACGGAGTCTGGAGAAGGCGACCGTAGCGGTCCGGTCCGTCGAGGTCAGAATGCTGGCCGGCATGACCGAGACCGAGCAGACAGGAGCATTCCGGATCCTGCAGAAAATGATTCATTCCCTGCGCGACGGCGACGGCGATGGCGACGGTGACGACGGCGGCGCATAGCCCGTTCCTCGGCGCGCCTCGTGCCGCGTCCGGGCCGGAGTGCGGCCGAGCGTGGGACTCCGTGCAGGCGACCTCGGAAAACGACAGCCCCGCCTGGCGGTGGCGTCGGTAGGGGTTCTGGCGGCGCGACGGTCAGGTCCGGGGGAGTTCGAGGGTGGCTGTCGCGCCGCCGTCGGGGGCGTTCGTGAAGCTGAGCTGGGCGCCGAGTACCTCGGACTGGCCCAGGGCGATGGTCAGCCCGAGGCCGTGTCCGTGCCCGCGCTCGGCGCTGTTCGTGCGGAAGCGCTGGGGGCCGTGGGTGAGCAGAGCGTCGGGGAAGCCCGGCCCGTGATCGCGTACCGTGACCCGTGTCCCGGCCACGGTGACCTCGACGGGAAGCGCGCCGTGCCGGTGGGCGTTGGCGATCAGATTGCCGATGACGCGCTCCACCCGGCGCGGATCGGTGCGCACCTGGGCGGGCTCCTCGAAGCGGACACGCGTGTCGGCCCAGCCGCGGCGGACCACGTCGGAGACCAGTTCACCCAGCGGTACCGTGTCGCGGTGCGCTACCTCGGCGCCGGCGTCGAGCCGGGAGATCTCCAGGAGGTCCTCGATCAGGCCGCGCAGGGTGTGCACCTGGGTGCGCACCAGGTCCGCCGCCTCGTCGCCCGTCGGCAGCAAGCCCGCCGCGGTCACCAGGCCCATCAGGGGCGTGCGCAGTTCGTGGGCAACGTCGGCGGTGAACCGCTTCTCGGACTCCAGCCGCCGCTGCAGGGCGGCGGCCATGTCGTCCACGGCCGACGACATCGCGGTGATCTCGTCCCTGGCCCTGCCGGGACGGCCGATGCGGGCATCGAGGTTTCCGTCGGCGATGTGCCGGGCGGTGCGGGAGCCATGGCGCAGCCGCCGGTTGATCGGTTCCGTTGCCAGCGCGGCCAACGGGACGACGAAGGCGAGGGCCACCAGCACGGCCTTGACGATGCTGCGGTCCAGGAGCTGGAGGCCGCGCACCTCCGCGCTCATGTCCGTACGCACCGAGAGGACTTGGTCGCCGACGCGCACCGCGGCCCACATCCAGTACCAGTTCGGCGGTCTCTGGTCATACCAGAGGGCGTACTCGCCGGGCAGTCGCACGTCTGCCAGTTTCGCCCGCAGCGGCTCGGGCAGCTCGTCGACCGGTCCGAGGTCTGCCGTCTCCGGCCGTCGGCCTGTCCGGTCCAACTCGTCCTGTGCTGCGCGCAGTTGGGTCACTGAGCGGTCCTGGCCCGCGGCCCGGCCGTGCTGTGCGGTCGCGTTGTGCACGAGAACGCCGATGACGGTGGCGACCGCACAGCAGGCCACCGCCACCAGTGCGGCGATCTTCCAGCGCAGGGCGCGGGGGTTGAGGAAGTTCATGGACGTCGCTCAGTCCCGTACGAGCTTGTAGCCGAAGCCGCGGACGGTTTCCACGCGGTCGGCGCCGATCTTCTTGCGCAGCCGCACCACGCACAGATCGACCACGCGGGTGTCGCCCTCCCAGCCGTAGTCCCACACCTCGCGCAGCAGCATGCGCCGGTCGAGGACGACACCGGGGTGCTCGGCGAAGGTCAGCAACAGCCGCAGCTCGGTCGGTGTCAGCGGCACGGGCCGGCCGGACCTGTGCACCTCCAGCCCCAGCGTGTTGATGGTCAGGTCCCCGAACGCGAGTGTGGCGGGGTCATCCGCGGGGGAGGTCCGTCCGGGCCGCGCCGTGTCGGTTGACGCATGGGACGCATTGAAGGAGGCGCGCCGCAGCAGGGTCCTGATGCGGGCGACGAGGATGCTGGTGTCCACGGGCTTGATGACGTAGTCGTCGGCCCCCGCTTCGAGCCCGGCGACGACATCGAGGGCGTCGCCGCGGGCGGACATCATCAGGATCGGTACGAGGCTCTCCTCGCGGATGCGCCGGCACAGGCCGATGCCGTCGAGGCCGGGCAGCATCACATCCAGGATCAGCAGGTCGTGCCGCCCGGCCCGGAATGCATCCAGAGCGTCGAGTCCGTCGGCTGCGACGGACACCTCGTACCCGTAGCGTTCCAGTGCCAGCTGAACGGCACGGCGGATCACCGCGTCGTCCTCGACGACCAGCACCCTGACCGGGTCCGGGACGAGGGGGCCGGACGAGAGGGGTCCAGACAAGAGGTCACCTTTCCCCGCGGCAGCAAATTTCCCCGCGGCAGCAAACGTGCCGGTCGTTGACCGAAGCGTAACCACGGCAGAGCCGTACGCGGTCGCGCCGAGCCCGCGGCGCGTGGCGTGCCCCTGGGTGGTGCGGTTGGTGGGCCGTCACAGGTTCCGGGTCGTCACGGGTTGCGGGCCGTCACGGGTTCCGGGTCGTCACGGGTTCCGGGTCGTCACAGGTTCAGCGACGCCGCGACCGGGAGGTGGTCGCTGCCGGTCGCGGGCAGGGTCCACGATGAGACGGGCTTGATCCCCTTCACCATGATCTGGTCGATACGCACCACCGGGAACGTGGCCGGCCAGGTGAAACCGAACCCGCCGCCGGCCTTCGCCTGCGCCGAACTCAACTGCTGTGCAAGGGGTTTGAGGGCCGAGTCCTCCACCGATCCGTTGAAGTCGCCGAGCACGACGACTCGGGGCAGCGGCTCGGCCCGTACGAGCGCGGCGAGCTTGGCCCCCGACTCGTTACGGGTCGCCGTCGCGAAGCCGCTCGGCAACACCCGCACCGACGCCAGGTGCGCGACGTAGACGGCGACCGGGCCCTGCGGCGTGTCGACCGTGGCGCGCAGGGCCCGTGTCCACGGCATGATTTCCAGCGGCTCCACCGCCCTCAGCGGATACTTGCTCCACACCCCCACCCCGCCGCGCACCTGCGCATAGCGATAGACCGACGCCAGCTCCCGCGCGTAGGTGTCCTTCGCGGACGCCTTCCGGGACAGCTCTTCGAGTGCCACCACATCGGCGCCCGAGGCGATCAGAGCGCGGGCGGTTCCGCCGGGGTCGCCGTTCTCCTCGTTCACGTTGTGGCTCACCACCGTGAGGTCCCCGCCGGCGGCCCCCTTGTCGGCGAGGACCCCCGCGAACAGGCAGCACCACACCACGGCCGGAATCAGGACGACGACCAACGCGAGCCCGGAGCGCCGCGCGAGGGCGAGCACGAGGAGGACCGGCACAACCAGGCCCGTCCAGGGCAGCACCGTCTGGAACAGGCTGCCCAGGTTACCGAAGCTGTTGGGGAGAAGGCAGTTGCAGGCCATGGCCAGCGCACTGAGCACCGCGCATCCGGCGAGCCACCGGCCCCGCCGCGGCAGACGCCGGAGCAGCGGGCGGCGGGCGGCGTCCCGCACCATCGGGCTCAGCCCCTGCGGCACCACACCGACTGGACGCTTCGTACCTGTGGACACCTCGGCCGCCTCCCACATCCGGGACTCGTACACCGTGCTCCGGGTACGGCCCAAGACTTCAGGACCGGCGCTTCCGCCCGGTCAACGCCAGACTGCGAGCGCCCTGCGGATGTGTATCAACTGTGCTTCGGCCCCCGTTTTGCCAGCACCTGGCAGGGCAGATCGCCCCGTGTCAGCTCACGCCATGGCCTGGTCGGCTTCGCCTCGTCGAGGCAGCAGCGCGTTGCGTGGAGCGGCGCGTTGCGTGGGGCGGCCGCCGGCACAGGTGGTCGGCATCGTCGGCGAGGCCCGGCCGGCATGTGCCTCGTACCACTCGTGGAAACCCAGGCCGGTTGGTGCGATCAATGCCTGCGGCAAGGGATGCCAGGACGGCATGGTGGCGAGTCAGTGGGCGCCTGACGCGACGGTCCTCCCGAGGCCAACGGGCATGGAGCTGGACCTCGCGGCCTCCTGCTCGACGCTGCAACCTGCGTCACGAAGCGCCGAAAGGCGCCGCAGAATGACGTAGATCACAGCGTCACCTCGTCTGCACACTGCTCGACAAACCTTCTCCGAGAGCTGTCGAGGGAACGAGATGAACGAGCAGGAGCAGGCCGACGTCGTCGTCATCGGTGCCGGAGTGTCCGGACTGACGGCAGCGCGGCGTCTGACCCAGGCCGGGCACGCGGTGGTCGTGCTCGAGGCGGGCGATCGGGTCGGCGGCCGCACCGTCAACCTGGACGTCGCAGACGGCGTCGACACCGAGGGCGGTGGGCAGTGGGTGGGCCCCGGACAGGACCGGTTGCCGGCGCTCATCGACGAGCTCGGTCTCAAGACCTTCGGGCTCGAAGTGGATGTGCGACACAACAGGCCAGTCGCCTCCTGCGACGGATTCGGGGTCGACACGGAATCCGCGAAGGTTGTCGGCGCGGCACGATACCGATGTTACTTTTGGCCCTCGCCCTCGCCCTCGCCCTCGCCCTCGTCTCGTCGAGGATTTCGTGGCGGACGGTGCGGTAGTTATCAGCCAGCCAGCCAGCCCGGGCGGCCCCGCGCCCGGATGCGTATCACCGTCCGCCGCTACGTCGTGCACCCCCACGTACTCGTCAGTCCGCTTTCGTAGGCGGCAATGACAAGTTGAGCACGTTCCCTGGCTCCCCGTTTTGTCAGCAGACGGCTGAAACGCCACCGGGCGGTGGCCACGCGATACGACAAACTCGCGGTCCGCTACGAGGCGACCGTGCTGGTCACGGCCGTCAATGCGTGGTTGTGACCAGCACGTTCACAACAGACCCTGGGCCGCCTTCTCTTCCAGCCCTCGAGTGGTCGGCCGCTCGCGTCCCCAGGCGGCCAGCGGCTGGAGTGCGTCGTTGAGGTGCATGCCGTCCTCGGTCAGCGAGTACTCGACGCGGGGCGGCACCTCGTCGTAGGAGACGCGGCGCACGACGCCGTCCGCTTCCAGCTCCCGTAGGTGAGAGGCCAGCACCTTCTCGGTGATGCCGGGGAGCAGCCGACGCAGCTCGCCGAAGCGGCGGTAGGGGTGCTCGTGGAGCGCCCAGAGGATCAGCACCTTCCACTTGCCCCCGATCACCTCCATCGCGGTGTCGATCCCGCAGACGTGTCCGTCTGGTGCGCTCGGCCGGTTCAGCGTCGTCATGCCCCACCCTTCTGACGTGCTCGCTCACCCCGGGGTAACCACCCACTCCGAAGTGCGTACTTGATCACTTCCGGGCCTGTGACCAGCCTATCGGCATGGCACACAACACTGCTGAGAAGACTTCCGTCACGCTGCTGGGCCTCGGTGCGATGGGCACTGCGCTGGCCCGTACCTGGCTTTCCGCCGGCCACCCGCTCACCGTTTGGAACCGCACCCCGGCCCGCGCCGCGGCACTCGCCGCCGAGGGGGCACGGGTCGCGGACAGCGCCGCTGAGGCGGTCGCGGCGAACCCCCTGGTCATCGTTTGTCTGTTGGACGACGCCTCGGTCGAAGAGGTGCTGGCCGGCACCGACCTGGCCGGCCGGGACCTGGTCAACCTGACCACCGGCACCCCTGCCCAGGCCCGCGCCCGCGCCGAGTGGGCCCGCGAGCGCGGTGCCCGCTACCTGGACGGCGGGATCATGGCCGTCCCGCCGATGATCGGCGTCCCGGAGGCCGGCGGCTACGTCTTCTACAGCGGCTCGCGGGAGCTGTTCGAGCGGCACCAGGAGACCCTCGCCGTCCCGGCCGGTACCACCCATGTCGGCGAGGACGCGGGCTTCGCGGCTCTGCACGACGTGGCCCTGCTCAGCGCCATGTACGGGATGTTCGCCGGTGCCGCGCACGCCTTCGCCCTGATCCGAAAGGAGGACATAGATCCCGCGGCGCTCGCCCCGCTGCTCGCCGACTGGCTCGTCGCGATGGCCCCGGCGGTTCACCAGACTGCCGACCAGCTGCGGAGCGGCGACTACACCAAGGGTGCCGTCTCCAATCTCTCCATGCAGGTGGCCGGCACGCCGACCTTCCTGAGCACCGCCGAGCAGCAGGGTGTCAGCCCGGAACTACTCAGTCCCTACTTCGAGCTGATGCGCCGCCGCCTGGCCGAGGGCAGTGGCGAGGAGGACCTGACGGGCGTGATCGACCTGCTGGTGCACTGACCAGCCACTCGCCGCCCCAGCAGCGGCCGTGCTGGTCAAGGTCCTCAGCGAGACTCTGCGACCAGCACTTTCACAACACGCCCTGGTAAGCGAAGGGCTGCTGGCGGCACGGATCGCGGCCGGCCAGCAGACCCGGCGCTGCGTACGATGCTGGATGTCGGCCCGTCCTACTTGATCCCCTCGGCCCTGGCAGCCGGGCCGGTAGCGGGAGCCAGGTGGTGGCACCGCTGGACCGCGCTCGCCGTGCTTGCGGTCCGTGCACCGCACATCATGAGCGATCTGACCAAGCTGGCGGTCACTCCCGTCGGCCACGTGACAGCACTGGTCACGGGGATGCTGCTCGCATGGGGGCTGCGATCGTCCGGCGACCGCCACTGCTACAGGCCGGGACTGACGTCATGTGCCGCGCCGCTTCAGACCGAAGAGCGCACCAATGAGCGGGCATTGGCAACGTTGAGCTGGTGGCTTCGGGGCTGGATGATCGCCGGTTCGATTGATCATCGGGGGCCGGCTGTGGGGAGCGGCGGCCTACATCAGAACGTCGAGGGCGCCGTCACCCCGTACCCGCTTGACACCAAACCGCACGTCTCACGCCACCTTGCCCAGAACTGCGTGATCGCATTGTTCCTCACGCCCATCGCCAAGCCGCGACGCTGGAAGAAGAGGGAGCGCGAGGCCGCCTCCCCACTGGAAGTCCTGAGCAAGGGGCTCCGGCAACCCACGGGCCACATGCTGCCTGTTGCACGGAGCCCTGGCTGGGATCGATCCTGCGTTCCGCCCCACATAGCCCTTATGAGGGCACTGGGTGCTACTTGATGACTGATGTCCCAGCTTCTCCGCCGCTCGTAATGCACGGCGGAACGCCCGATTTCTGGCCCATGAGCGACTCCCGTGCCCGCGCCACCGGCTACCGCATTTCGCACCAGCCCCCACCTCTCAGTGATCACTGCGTACTCCTGTTCTAGGGTGTGGGTGGAATTGCAGTAGAGGGGATACTGAGTGTGAGCAGGCGCGGTGGGGCTGGGCGGGGGTGGTGGGGTGGCGAGGAAGACGGCCATGACGTCGCTCAGGGGCGTCGGCGCGCGGCCGTCAAGCGTGGCCCGAGTGGTGCGATAGCGAGGTCGTGGCGTGCGCTCTCGCCGTTCGTCGCCTTCCTGCGCACCGTGCCGCGGCGCCTGCGGCCCGCCTACCCCCGGGCCGGCCGCGCCGGCTGGCGGCGCTGGATTCCGTCCTGGCGGCAGTGGATCGGACTCGTCGGTTCCGGGGCACTCGGCCTGTGCTGCTTGATCGGATACGCGTACGCAACCACCGACATACCGGACGATCTCAACACCTTCGCGACGCAGCAGGACAATGTCTACTACTGGTCCGACGGTTCCAAGATGGCTCGTACGGGCTGGGTCAGCCGGCAGGAGATGCCGCTCGACAAGGTGCCTCCGAAGGTCCAGGGCGCCGTACTCGCGGCTGAGAACGCGAGCTTCTACAGCGACTCCGGAGTCTCGCCCTACGGCATCCTGCGCGCCATGAAGGCCGCGGTCACCGGCGGCGAGTCCCAGGGCGGTTCGACCATCACCCAGCAGTACGTGAAGAACGCGTACCTCAACCAGGACCGCACCGTCTCGCGGAAGTTCACCGAGATCCTGCTCGCGGTGAAGCTGGACCGGCAGACCAGCAAGAAGCAGATACTCCAGGACTACCTCAACACCAGTTGGTTCGGGCGCGGCACATACGGCATCCAGCGGGCCTCACAGGCGTACTACGGCAAGGACGTCTCCCAGCTCAATCCGAGTGAGGGCGCCTTCCTGGCCTCGCTTCTCAAAGGCGCCGCGCTCTTCGACCCCGCCATCAGCAAGGACAACCACGAGCGCGCTGTGGAACGCTGGGGCTGGACCCTGGACCGGATGGTCTCCACGGGCGCCCTCACCCGCGCCGAACGCGCGAAGTACACGAAGTTTCCCGAGCCGCTGGCGCCTACCGTCACCGGCGACGCCAAGGGCCAGTCCGGCTACCTGGTGGAACTGGCCAAGGCGTACGCGACCAGGGCCGGTCACATCAAGGACGCCGACTTCGACCTGGGCGGCTACCAGATCTACACGACGTTCGACAAGTCCCGCATGACGGCCCTGACCGCTGCCGTGCAGAAGGCGCAGAAGAGTTTCGACGCCACACGGCGGCCCGCCACCGACGCGCACGCGAAGATCGGTGCGGCGAGCGTCGCCCCCGACGGCCGGCTGCTCGCGGTCTATGGCGGACCCGACTACCTGAAGCAGGGCTTCAACGAGTCGAACGCGACCACCGTGCCGGTCGGGACGGTCTTCACGCCGTTCGTGTACGCCACCGCACTCGATGACGGCATCGTGCGCTCGCGCGACAAGCCCCGCACCCCCATCAGCCCGTCCGCCAAGTACAACGGAAACGACAATGTCACCGTGAAGACGCCCGAAGGCCCGTACTGGGACCGCGGCGGCAAGGTGGCGAAGGGGCAGAACGACGGCGGACGGAACTGGGGGCAGGTCACCTTGCGCCAAGCCATCGCCAACTCCGTCAACACCCCGATGCTTCAACTCGGCCTCGATGTCGGGCTCGACCGGGTCGACGCCCTTGCCGAGCGCTCGGGCATGCTCACGTCGAGCCTCGGCCCGCACGTTCCCCTCTTCGCTCTCGGGGAGAACTCGACACCCAGCGCCATCCGCGTGGCCGGCGCCTACGAGACCTTCGCCGCCGAAGGCATGCACACCGAGCCGTACTCCGTGCGCGCGATCTCCCGCAACGGCGCCGCGACGCCGCTCGACAATCCGCAGCCGGCCCGCGCGATGTCGGCCAGGGCCGCCCGCGCGGTGACGGACGCCCTGCGGGACGCGGTGACACAAGGGACCGCGAAGAGCGCCCGTACGGTTCACCCGGGCACGGGCGGAAAGACCGGAACCACCGCCGGGAACACGGTCGGCTGGTTCGCGGCCAACACCGCGCGGGAATCGACGGCCGTGGTCATCTACCGGATGTCCCTGACGGATCTGGTGCCGCTGTCCCTGACCGGCCTCGGCGGCGACGCTCCCGATACCCCGAGCAGTGAACGAGCGGTGCGGCTGTGGTCGGACTACATCAGAGCGGTGAAGTGACCGCCTGCGTCAAGACGACAGCCGCCATATGAAGGCGGTGAAGTGACCGCAGCTCGCGTGGTCCCGGGCATCCACGGCGCGTACCCCCCGCCGCTGCGCTTCCGGGGGAGGGCCCACCCAGGCTCGGCTCTGCCGACCCGACCTGTTTGATCTACTTGACCAGCGTCTTCCAGTCCGGTGCCTCTGCGGGGTCGAGCAGGCGCAACTGGGCCAGCACCTTCGGGTCCTGGGCGTCCAGCCAGTCGGACAGTTCACGGAACGACACGCACCGCACGCCCTCGCGCGGACAGACGTCCTTCATGACGTCCTCGACGGCCTTCATGTAGATGCCGCCGTTCCAGTCCTCGAAGTGGTTGCCGATGTACATCGGGGCCCGGCTGCCGTTGTAGACGCGGTTGAAGCCGTTCAGATACGACTTGCGGGTCTGCTCCAGCCACGCCGGGTACTTCGAGGGGTCGCCCTGGGTGCTCTCGCCGGACTGGTTGTAGAGGAAGTTGAAGTCCATGGAGAGGACTTGCACCTCTTTGTCCTGCAAGGGCATGAGCTGCAAGGGGAAGTTCCAGATGCCGTCGATCTTGTTCGGCCAGAGCTGGAAGTCGCCCGATGAGCTCGCGTCATAACGCCAGCCGTACGGTTTGATCGCGGGGATGAGGTTCTTCTGCCCTTCCAGGCAGGGGGCGCGGCCGCCGACGACCTCGCGGTCGGGGTCGAAGGGGAGCGGCGCCTCGTCGGTGAATCCCGTGTTGGTCTTCCACGTCTTCACGAACGAGTACGCCTGGTCTATTTCGCTCTTCCACTCGGCGGGACTCCAGTCGCCACCGCCCTTGGGGCCGCAGAAGTGGCCGTTGAAATGCGAGCCGATCTCGTCGCCGTCGGCCCAGGCGCCGCGCAACTGCTCCAGGGTGGTCTTCACGTGCTCGACGGTGGGGTAGGAGATCGCGGCCGACCCCTGGCTGTGCTGCGGCGGGCGGTACAGCATCCGCTTGCTCTCGGGCAGCAGGTAGATGCCGGTCAGGAAGAACGTCATGTGCGCCTTGTTGGCCTCGGCCACCTGACGGAAGTGGGAGAAGAGGTGGTCGTCCCCCTCCAGCGCGCCGTCCCAGGAGAAGACCACGAACTGCGGGGGTTTCTCGCCCGGCTTCAGCCGCTGCGGCTTGAGCTGGCCGGGCTGCGGGCCGGTGTACGACGTGGAGCCGTCCCCGAGCACCTTGGTCTTGCCGTCCCAGGCCTCTTCCTTGCCCTTGCCGTCGCCGGTTTTTCCGTCCGGTCCGGAGGAGGGGGAGGCCGCGGTCTTCTTGCCCCGCTCGGCCGCATCGGACGGGCTGCCCGCCGTGAGGGCGTACGCGGTGGCAGCGGTCGCACCCAGCGCCAGGATGCCGGCGCCGACTCCGAACCTCCTGCGGTTCTGCGCCTTCCTGCGCGCCTTGCGGACGGCCCGGGACTCTGCCGGGACACGGGAGGCGTCGTCGGTGTCAGCCATCGCAGTTGTGTCCCCCATGGTCGCCGCAGCCGCCGCGTGTGGATAGTTGGTGCGAATATAGAACTTATTTGGCATGCCTGTCGCAACACAAGTCCCCGTGGTCGCCCCTCAAGCACCACGCCGTGCGGGCGCCGCGGCAGCGGCCCGGGGCAGGGCGGACGGCCCGGTTTGTGCGTGCCGCTCGCAACCGCTTCTGCGGGGTCGCGCAAACCGGCAGCAAACCGGCGACAGGAAACGGCAACAGGAAACCAGCAGCAGGAATCGAGCAGCAGGAAGTCGGACCAACCGAAAAACAGCGCAGACGCGGGGCCCGGCGAATATCGCCGGGCCCCGCACCAGTTACGTTCCACCCCGAGGTCCCGTCAGATGTCGACTCCGGTCGGCGTGTAGCCGACGGCCGCGTCGGTTCCCGGAGTTCCGGACGGCGGGGTCCGGCCGACGCGGTAGCGGACGCTGCCGTGCTCGACCACGTCGCCGGCCCGGTAGCGGTCCACCACGGCGGGGTCGAACGGGAAGGGGCCGGTGGCGCCATCGGGTCGCCCTTGCTTCGAAGCCGCCCCGAAGACCTCGCCGTCGTACTCGTTCGCCATGCGTCCTCCTTGCTGTTCGGGCGGTGGCGCAACCGTCCTTGGTCACGCCGCCGTCGTCGTGCCACTGACGCCTGCCCGAGCACGGTGGACGCACACACCGTCCGTCCAGGGCTTACGGCCGAGACCCTTGAAACGAGGTCCGGTTGCGGTCGCGGCCGACGAACGGGTCCAAAGACGCGGCAACTCATGCCAAGATTTCACCGCACTGGTTCATGCGGACCGGTGACAAGGGGAAAACAGTGATATCAAAGACATTCCGACCTGCTATAGGCGTCGCCTTGGCCGGGGTCCTGTCGTCGGCGTTCCTGCCGACCACGCCCGCCAGCGCCGCCCCGCGGCCACACGCGGCGGACAGCGCGACCGTCAGCACCTTCGCCCGCATCGCGGGTGACGTTCTCACGCAGCGCAGTCAGGCCCTGGTCGAGGACCGAGCCGGCCGCCACTCCGCGGTGACCACCGGCACCAAGGCCCGTATGTCGGCACAGTTGAAGCGGGACGAGGACGCCGCACTGGCGTCGCTGCGGTCGCGCAAGACGCGGCTGAACGCACTCGGTGAGAGCTACACCGACGCGGACACCCACGTCGCCGTGAACAAGGCGACGGTGTCCGGTCGTCAGGCGACCGTGGAGGTCACCGAGGACACCACGCTCACCTACAAGAAGATCCGTGGCGACGAGCCCGCCACGACCGGCTTCCGGACGCGGTACGAGCTCGCACTCACCAACACCGCGGGATCTGTTTGGGAGTTGACATCGATCAAGTCCAAGGACGACGGGCCGGTCGCCGTCAACGAGCCGACTATTGCCAAGGCCGCCGTCGTCACGGACGACGGACAGACCTACCCGGACGGCACTCCGGCGTCCACGAAGTACCCCGCGCCGGCCAAGCCCAAGACGAAGACCGGCACGGGTTACGACTACGCCGCGATGGCCGCGTACGCCGAGAAGTACTGGAAGAACTACAACCCGGCCTACCGGCAGTTCAACGGCGCGGGCGGCGACTGCACCAACTTCGTCAGCCAGGCCCTCAAGGCCGGCGGATGGAAGAACGCGCCTGGCTCGACGTCCGACTACCGCAACTGGTGGTACGACGGCGCCCTCCAGACCGACTCCTGGGTCGGCGTGAACGACTTCGCGTGGTTCACGCTCTCCAATCAGCGTGCGACCAACCTGGCCAACGTGTACCAGATGGACGTCGGCGACGTCCTTCAGATGGACTTCGACCGGGACGGGTCCAAGGACCACTCCATGATGGTGACTTACCGAAGCAGCACCGGAACTCCGTACCTCACCTACCACTCGACCAACACCTACCGGAAGTCGCTGGCGAGCCTCATCGCCTCGTACCCCAACGCGGTCTACTTCGCCTACCGCACCTGACGGTCGGGCCCGGCGGACGGCCTCCCGATCCGCCGGGCCTCGCCCCAGCCAGGGCCTGTCGTCAAAATGTGATCTGCCTTCGATTCCTCTCTGACGGGTCACGGTCATCATGGGCTGATGAGTAGATATGCAGAGGTCATCGTTCTGGCGCGAGGGGCCGAAGAGATCATGGAACCGCTTACTCGCCCCGACGAGGGCCGGGACTGGCACCAGTGCTTTACACGTGTGGATGACGGCATGTTTGACGGGTCGCGTATGCCGTCCGTGGAGTGTTACGTATGGGTGATTCAGTTCATCCGCCACAACTGGCGTGGGTTGCTGAGTCATCTGGAGTCTCTGGCGTGGCCGTATCCGCATTCCGTTCAAGTCCTCGTCCGCGACGAGGAGGACGACTGCTTCGGCCTCTGGATGATCTACGACGGCAAACTGGTCGAGGTGTCACTGCCGCGTACCGTACGAGAGCCGTACTCGTCGTCCGTTACCGGAGTCCTTTCCCGGACCGACCGTGGCGCCTGAGTGTTGCGCTCCGGTTCGTCAGCTCGCCCACATCGGAAGTGAGGCGAGGGTGACGGCTGCTTCATATGACTGGGTGGTCTTGTCGTAGCGGGTGGCGATACCCCGCCATTGCTTCAGATGGTTGAAGCACCGTTCGATGACGTCGCGGTGCTTGTAGGCCTCCCGATCGAAGGCCGGCGGGCGGCCGCCGCGGCTACCGCGCCGGGTCCGGTTGCGGACCTGGTCAGCCCGCTCGGGAGTGGTGTGCGCGATGTCGCGGCGGCGGAGCCAGGCGCGAATCGCTTTCGAGCTGTAGCCCTTGTAGCCCAGGACATGATCGAGTCGGACGCACGGCCGTCCCGGTCCGGTCCGGAGCACCCGGATCGCCCCATCACAGCGATGAACCGGGTGCAGTCGTTGGTGTTGCCGCCCATCACGACGCGAGCGGACCGGTGGGTGCCGCCCTTCGCCCAGGAGCGGGCGGCCGCCCTCGGTAGTTGCCTGCGGCCGCGAAGGCGCTCCAAGCCCCGCACAGCCACCCGTGACGCCCGCCCCTGGCATCGCGGCTGCCGGGGGGCGGGGCACTTCGGATGGGCTACTTCCAGGTGTCGTTCAGCGTCGTCCCGGACGTGCCGCTGCTGGCGGTGCGGTTCGCACCGGGCTCCCAGGTCACGTTGTCCTGCGCGTCCTTGAGGATGTACTTGTCCTCGAACGACGCGTTCGCCGGCAGGCCGGCGGTGGCAGACCAGTGCGTGCCGTCGCTGGAGGTGAGCGGCACGGCGTCCTTGGTGTTCCAGCTGGCGAGGGCCGCGGGAGAACCCACCAGGTAGACCTTCTGGCCAGCCGGGACGGTCGCGGTCTCGTGGAAGGTCTCGGTCACCGTTCCCGCGGGCGGGGTGGGGGCGACGTCGTCGGCGGCGTAGTGGGCGGTGGCGTGCCGGTGCCGTACATGGCGACGGCGTCTCCCGCCGGGACCGTCACCGTCGCCGTGCCGGACGAGCCGACCGTCACCGTCGCGCCGCTGCACGCGCCGGAGGCGTTCGGGGTGGAGTGGATGACGTCGCAGTAGGTGCTGGCCGCCAGGCCTGTGGTGAAGGTCTGGGTGAGGGCACTGCTGCCGTTGTTGATCGCGATCCAGGCGGCATTGCCGCGGGAGAAGGCGATGGCTTTGCCGCCGGTGTCCCACCAGTTGGCCACGGTCTGGCCGGCGGCGGCGTTGTGCCAGCCGACCATGTTGGCGATGCCCTGCTCGCGGTCGGTGCAGTCCAGGCGCCGGAGGAGCAGTCGGTGGCGGTGACGAACCCGGCGGCGTTGGCCGGCGGGGAGTCGTCGTGGCCGTTGAAGGCGTAGCCGGAGAACACGCTCGGGGCACCATAGCCGTAGGCGAGCGTGAACTCGGTGGCCAGCGTGTACTGCGTGCCGTTCTTGTGGTTGAGGGTCGAGCCGTCGCGTTCGGTGTCGTGGTTGGTGACCATGACGCCGTCCTCGTCGGCCGGTTGCAGGCCCGAGGAGGCGAGGTCTTGAGGTTGGCGACGCTGCCCTGGAAGGCGGACTTGACCGCGTAGGCGAAGTCGAAGCCAATCACGCTGCCGTTGGACTCGAACGCAGCCGGAGCCAGGTTGCCGCCGCCGGGGTAGACCTCCTGCAGCACGTAGGGCCGGCCGCCCCACTGGGTGTCGTTCAGACGTGACTCGATGTTGGCCATGTCGGCCTGGTTGATGTGCTTGGCCGCGTCCACCCGGAACCCGTCGACGCCGTAACCGATGAGCTTGTTCAGGTAGCCGGCGATCTTGCCGCGTACTCCGTCGGTCTCGGTGTAGAGGTCATTGAGGTTGGACAGGTCGCACTCCTGGACCTGCTGCTGGTTGTTCCAGTCGTTGAGGGAGAGACTGGAGTTGGGACAGTTGGCGGGGTAGCTGTGGAACTCGCCCGCGCCGTAGGGCACCTGACCATACGTCCGGGAACTGGCACTGAACGTGTCGCCTCCGTAGGAGTCGGTGCTGGACTGGTCGGCGCCCGACATGTGGTTGATCACCGCGTCGACGTACACCTTGAGCCGGCCGCGTGGCACGAGGCGACCATGGACGCGAACTGGGTCTGTGTCCCCATACGGCTGTTCAGGTCGTAACCGACGGGCTGATAGACCTCCCACCACGGATGCGCCCGGCGCGCGCCGTAGACCGTGGGGACGAACAGGCCCTTGGCGCCCCAACGCGAGCTGTGGTTGTAGACGACGTCCTGGTAGATCTTCATGCCCTTGGCGTGGGCTGCCCCCGCCCTACGGCGACGTCAAGACATCGCGCAAGATTTTCCAAGAAGTTGCGCAAGAGCACAGGTCTGAGGTCTTGCCATCCTGAACTTCGCGGCGCGGGCCGGGGCCGGCGAGGCAGGCGCTCCGCCGCCCGCGCTCCCACCGGCCATTGGCCCGCGGGGGATCTGGTGTCCAGGCGAAGCCGCCGAGCATGGTGCCCTGCTTGGCCGGCGGCGGCGCCTGGCCCGTGGTCACGCTCGCGGCGACGGACGGGGCGGAGACGTTGCCGGCCGGCGGGCGTACGTGAGGTAGGTGGCTCGCTGGTTGCGTTGGGGGCCGGTGCAACCCCAGGTGTGCGCAGATACTGCCTGATTGCGCGGCAGCGCCCGTCAGGCGGCCGCCTGTGTGCGGGCCGCGTGACGGGCGCGATGGGAATGCTGTTACGCCGGTGTCGGCTGATGAGATCGCAGTGCGTCTGCCGGCCGCCCGCGATCCCGAGACGTGGCGAAGGGGGCGGTGCGGCTGGTCTGTTGCGGATACCCCTGGCCGGGGGCTTCGAGGCCGGGTGGCCCTGCGGTTAGCGGTGAGAGTGTTTCAGGATTCGGGATGAGCCAGGCGGCCGAGGAGGGATACCGCGTCGTCGAGGGGAACCGGTTGGAAGAACCGTGCGTCGACGTGCTCGACGGCGGCAATCGCGCGTGGGGCCAAGTCGGCGCCGGCGTCGGTGACGCGTAGCCGTTTGGCACGGGTGTCGGCCGGGTCGACTTCACGCTCGATGAGTTCTTTGCGTTCCAGGGTGCGTAGTACCTGGGAGGTCATCTTGATGTCGGTGCCGGCTTGGCGGGCGAGCGCCAGCTGGTTGGGGTGTTCGCCCTGGGTGTTGAGCCACCAGGCGCAGGCGAGCAGTACGAACTGCACGTGGGTGAGGCCGAGGGGGGTGAGAGCTGTGGCAATGTCGCGTTGCCAGCGCAGGGTGGCATGCCACAGCAGGAATCCGGGGCTGTCGCCGGGGCTGAGGGGCATCAGCTGAGAGCCAGCTTGACCAGTGCGGCCATTGTATCGGGCCAGTCGGCGGTGATGCCTGGGCCGATCTGCGGGCCGGCCTCGTTGGCGCCGGTGCCGGTGATCTCCATCCGGTACACCACCCGGTTCCGGGCCTGGTCGATCCGGTCGATCCGGTGGGTGGTGCGCAGCAGCAGGCCGTCGAAGCGGGCCTCGTCCACGAACAGTTCATTCTCGACCGCCTCGGCGATGCGAAGGAATACCGGATCGTCCCCGGGCGGCGTCATCGCGATCTGCGTGCCCGCCGCGAACGGCCCATTCAACTCGATCTTCTCGATCTCAGCGTTCCAGGTGCCCCAGTTCTCAACGTCGGCCCAGAGCCGCCAGATCGCCTCGGGGGTGGCGCCGGTTTCGATGCTGTGCTCGTACTCCCACATGAGTACCCTCCTCCAATAAATAATCTGCTAGTAGATTATCTGCGCGCAGACTATCTGTCCAGCGGTGGCACGATCTTTTCCGCCGCGCCGCGACGACCCACTCGAGCCACCGCCCGCGTTCTTGCAGCTTCACCGCATTGCCGCTGCAGAGCGGCGTTCCCCTGGGTCAGTAGCCCGAGGGTGAGCGGAGGAGTGAGAGATGAAGTCCGTCATCCGGACGACCGCCGGCGGCCCCGAGGTGCTCCAACTGGTCGAGCGCCCCGTGCCCGAGCCCGGCCCGCGCGAAGTACGGGTCCGTATGCACGTCTCGGGTGTCAACCCCACCGACTGGCGCAGTCGCAGACGTGCGCTGCCGCCGGGCATGATCGAGGAGGTGCCTCACCAGGACGGTGCCGGAGTCATCGACGCTGTCGGTCCGCAGGTCGACCTGGCACGGGTCGGAAAGCGAGTGTGGATCTGGGAGGCCGCATGGGAGCGGCCCTGGGGAACGGCACAGCAGTACACGCTCGTGCCGGACCGGCACGCCGTCGACCTGCCCGACCACGCTTCATTCGAACTCGGCGCCGCTCTGGGTATTCCGGCCCTAACTGCCCACCGCACGCACGCTGACAGTTCATGACGGCGGACCAGGGCGTATCGTGCCCGGCGCTCTGCGGGGCGCGACCGTATTGGTGGCAGGCGGCGCCGGCGCGGTCGGCAACGCGGCGATCCAGCTTGCCCGTTGGGCCGGGGCACGTGTGATCAGTACAGTCAGCGGTCCTGCCAAAGGCGCCCTGGCGAGAGCGGCAGGCGCCCACCAAGTGGTCGACTACCGCTCGCAGGACGCGACCAGAGAGATCCTGGCCTTCGCCCCCCGAAGGCGTCGACATCATTGTGGAGGTGGCTCCGGGCACCAACTCCACTCTCGACATCTCCGTGGCCGCGCGGGGAGCTGTGGTGGCGTACTACGGGGGCGGCGAGGACGAGCGGCTCTGCGTCCCGGTGCTCTCCTCGCTGGCGGCCAACCTGCGCTGGCAGAGCGTCTTCGTCTATACCGTGCCGGCTGCCGCGAAGCAGCAGGCCCTCACCGATGTTGCGGCAGCCGTGGACGAAGGTGCGCTGCGTGTGGGGGAGGAGGTGGGGATGCCCCTGCATCACTTCACGCTGGAGCAGGCGGCTGAAGCACATGCCGCGCTCGAACAGGGCGTGGTCGGCAAGATTCTGCTCGACATCCCGTGACCTGTTCAGGGGACCAGCACAATGCCAGGCACCGTGCACGCGACGGTCATACCCGCCTGGGTGCTGAAGTTAATGGACGCCACCGACCTGCGTGAGGCGATGGACGACGTCCGGCGTGCGGTGGCGGTTCTCTCCCCCCGGCTCCGTGAAGCGCTTCGTGCCGTGGCCCGCTCTCCTGCGGGCCACGGAGGAAACCCGCTTCGGGTCGGGTGGGCCCGCCGGGGTGCCCCTATGGCCACGACCATTCGGGCCACCGATCTTGCCGGCCGGGCCGCCGACCTGAACGGCGCCCTGATCGTCACCGCCACAGCCGGAGGGGAACCCCATGCGCCGCATGCGCTGTAGTCGGGCTCGCCGAACAGCCGCTGAGCCTGCAACACGTGGGGAATCGCGGCGACGGCCTCCTCGAAGGCGGTGACGGTGTCGGATGTCTCCCAGCGCAAGGTCGCGAAGACGAGGGCCTCGAAGTTCAACCCCGGAGCCGCCGGGTCGAGGACCGCTCGATAGCCGCGGATCGCACCCGCGCGCTCGAGATCCCGTAGCCGACGGTGGCACGGGCGCGCTCGGAGCACGCGGGCCTCTCGCCCTTGAGGCGCGTACCGCCGAGCAGGCGCGCTCGGAGCCGCGCCCGGGATGTCGGGCTCGGCCCTCTCGGCCCCCTGGGCACCGGAGTCGCCGACGCAATCGCGGTGCGCCCGACAGCGCCCGGTCCCAGGCCGGTTGGGGCCGGCCGGACATGGAGCACGTCTCGTCGTCGGGGCGAGTGGCGTCGGCGGCCCGGGTGCAGGCCGAAACCGTCCCGCTCTGGCCCAGGCAGCCCCAGCGCAGAGCGGGTACCCACCCCCGCCGTGGCGCCGGAAGCTCCGCCCGCCTGAACCATCAGGAGGCCGACGAGGTTGGATGGCCTCATGGTGAGACGACAGCGGGAGAAGAAGGGGCGACCCCTCTTGGGCGTGTCGAAGGGCCTCGTCCTTCTCGCGGCGCCGGAAGGGTGGCGCCTCAGTGTCCTGACAGTGGAAGGCGGGATGCTCTGCGGGCACCTCGCCGACGTTCCGCCCGACGCCGGCCCAGCCGAGGCACGGGCCGCCGCGGCGGCCATGCTGATGGAACTCGCACGCGACGTCAACGCACAACATGTCGACGTGATGTGGGACCCGCCCCGGGAGCCCGGATCCTGGGCCGCCCAGGTCACCGTTGCCGCGACCCCGCCGAGCACCTGCGGTTGAGCGACAGGCTCAAGGGCCCTCCCGAAACTGCGCTCTCCGCACTGCGCTCTCCGCAGACTGGAGGCAGCTCTCGTCCTGAGTACCGGCACTCATGCGGAGGGACGCGGGCGTCTCACAGGTTCCGCTCATGAGCATTGAACGGTGTTTGCCCACCTAGCCGTTGCATGTCGGGTCCGGGGCGCTGGGGCACGGCGCGCTCGCTGTCGTTCTTTTCGGGTTGCCGCGGCTGCCGCGTTCGCTGTCACCAGCGGTTCGTTACGCCCCGTTGTTGCTGATCATCCCTCTGGGGATTCTCGCCATCGTTGATGGGGTCAACTCCCTGCGTCCTGTGCGCGATGAGGACGGCGTCTGGCGATGGCGCGCCCGGGCCGGTATCGCCCTGGGCTTGGTCACGGTCACCCTCCCGGTCGCGGCGGCATCACCGGCTACCTCGTGCTGTCACACGCGTACGGGCGGGCCTCCTGACCTGCTCAGCTACCGTGCAGGGCTGTGGACCGCAGCCTTGCACTCCGCGCGAGAGAGGCCTGCCGGTCCGATCACCGGTGGCGGTGTGGGGGCGGTGCTACCTACACCGTGCCGACTGCCGAGGGAAGTAGCCGCGCAGCGGTCCTTGCGGTGGCCGGCGATGTGCCCCTCACGGCAGCGCGCCCTGGCCAACAGCGACACGCGTCCGCGGTGCCGCGGGCGTCGTCCGGAGAACTATGCCGCTGATATGAGTTTTTGGTCTGGTCGAGGTGTCGCGGGGCTGGGCGGGTGTGGTGGTGACTCGGGCCAGGAAGGAGGGCTGGGAAAGATCAGCACGCGTGCTGGTCGACGTATCCCCTGAGAAAGGCTTCTGATGAAGAGCAAGTTCAGTAAGGCTCTGGCAGTGTCGGTCGTCGTCATCGCGCTGGGAGGCATCGCCGCTCCCGCGTACGCGGACGTCGCGACCGGTGGGCACTCCGCCGGTGTCGCCTCCGGAAGCGAGCCCTTCGTCGCCGGTCGCTGGATGCACTTCGCTCACACCACGCACGTCCACACCGCGGACGCCGGACGCGGCTGGGCCACCGCCACCCACCACGGCACCGCGGTCGGTGGCGAAGAGAGCAGCCTCGTCGTCATCCACTGACCCCGCAGCACATCCAGGGCCTGCACGCCTGTGCGGCGACACCACTGACCATGGGGCTTTGTGGTCGCTGTGGGGTCGCCGTCGCGCGACACGTGCAGGCCCTGGGCGAGGCGCCCCAGGTCCGGCAGTGAGCCCGACCGCGCGCCCCGCTTTTTGTCCTGTCCTGAGGACCGCCGAGTGTGCCTCTCATCGACCACCGCCGTACCTGTTAACCCCACCCGGAATGATCGGCGCTCGCCCGGCATGGAGAGTCGTGTGCCGTCAGTCGCGGTGGCTCAGAACCGCAACGTCCGCGCCGAGTCCCACCACCAGCGGCCCGTCGGGCGCCACCCTCAGTGCCCTGATGCGGGACGGGAACGCGTACGTACCCATCTACTGCCCGCTGTTCGCGTCCCACGTCCAGACCCGTTCGTCCGCCGCCTGCGGCGACGATGGGGCGGCCGTACAGCAAGCCCATCGCCCCCCATTACCGTTTTCGTAGCCCCGCAATGGGGCTGCCAGCCTTCGGAGTTGGCATGACTACCTCCCCTTGTCGAGTGCATGGCCCGGGGGGTGGTGTCACCAGCTTCGGAGGCACTGACAGACCGCTGATTAGGGGCATGACCACCGGCTTTCCCCAGGTCGGGAGGCTCTTCGTAATGTGGATGTGGCGATCAGTGCCGTGGCGAGGCCGGTTGAGTGCGACCGGAGCGTG